>JAEWBL010000600.1 GCA_023391175.1 Pseudomonadota bacterium | reverse complement strand
TGGCGGTCGTCACCAATTCCGTCGCCTCCGCGCTGAACGGCAAGGCGATCCGCGTCACCGGCGGCTTCGGCACGCCGGGTGCCGCCACCTATGCGGAGATCTCCTTCGACGCGCCGGGCTCGGCAGTGACGGATGGCGATATCCTCGCCGGCATCCGCATGGTCAACGGCCCCATCGTGTTCCCGATGGAAATCATGTTCCGCCGCTCCGCTTCTGCGACGCATCAGGCGGCGGGGCTGGTCTGCGATCTGGTGAGCGGCGCGGCGGCGAACCAGCGCATGTGGTTCGGCCCCACCTATGATGCTGCCGCCGGCGCTGCCGACTTCGCGTGGGCCTATGACACCTGGTACTGGCTGCGGCTCAACGTGAAGGGCGATCAGCGCCGGATGAAGGTCTGGCCGCGCGGGACCCCCGAGCCGACGTTCTGGAGCCTCGCTTTCGTCGGGCCGGGCTCCGCCTCCGGCTATGTGGGCCTTACGCAATGGGGCACCACGACCACGCCCTACGCCTATCTCGACTTCTTTTCGATCTGCACCACGGGGCGGCCCGCCTGGGGCCCGCTGCCATAGGGATCATCCATGGCCTTCACGAACTTCTATGGGGCGGGCACGATCTCGGTGACTGCCAACGCCACGGCCGTGACCGGCGTCGGGACGCTCTGGAGCGCGACCGTGGTGCCGGGCGACACGCTGGAGGCGGGCGGCCGGGCGGTGCGCGTCCTCTCGGTGACGGACGACACCCACCTGACGCTGGCCTATGGCTGGCCGGGATCGACCCTCTCGGCCTCGGCCTACATGATCGTCTACAACTCGCCCGACCGGAACAGCGGCACCTATGTCGCCGAGCGGACCCGGGAACTGATCGAGCGCCAGCGCATCCTTGCCGGGGGCGCGAACTTCTATTCGGTCAAGCAAGTGAATCTGAACACCCCGCCGGGCTCTCCGGTGGCGGACGACCTTTATGTGGTGGGGACGTCGCCAACGGGCGCATGGTCCGGCTATGCTGGCTACCTCGCCGTCTGGCTGGGCAGCGCATGGGGCTTCACCGCGCCCGAGCAGGGCTGGTTCGCCTATGGCAAGAATGCCGATGCACTCTATGTCCGCACCGCCTCGGCGTGGGTCAGCTGGTCGTCGGTCACGGCTGCACAGGTGGGCGCGGCGAACGGCGTGGCCTCGCTCGACAGCGGCGCCAAGGTGCCGGTGGCGCAGATGCCGGCCCCGGGCGTGCGCAGCATCTGTCTCACTGCAGCCGACTTCACGCCGCGCACCACCAATGGCCCTGCGCAGGGGCTGGTGGAGACCTCTTCCAACAAGCGCATGGTGCGCTCCCTCGATTACGATGCGGGCACGGCCGAATATGCGCAAGTCTGCCTGCCCATGCCCAAGTCGTGGAATGAGGGCACCTTCACCGCGCGCCTGATCTGGCAGCCGGCGAGCAACGCGACGGGCAATGTGCGCTGGGCCGTCCGGGCCGCCTGCGTCGACTATTACGACGGCACGGACAATCTCGACCGCGCGTGGGGCACCCCGGTCGCGCATGCGGACCCGACCTCAGGCGTCGCCACGGCCACCTGCTACACCGACATCACCGTGGTCACGCCGTCCGGCACCCCGGCGGACAACGCGCTCCTCTTCATCGAGATCTACCGCGACGCAGCGGACGCGACGGACACCTATGCGGCCGACGCCAAGCTGGTGGCCGCCTACATCAACGTGACCCTCAACCTCTTCAACGACGCCTGACGCGGCTCTGCCGGCGATTGCCCGAACCGCCCCAGCCTCCCCGCCGCCTCCTCACCTCAGGAGCCATCCATGCCCATTGCCCTCACGCTCACCCTGCAACCGGGGAGCCTGCCGCTCGCCACCGGCGGCCCGCCTCTTCGCATCGCCATCGCGGGCCAGATCTACGAGCGCCTTCGAGGTAGCAATGGCTGGCTCACGGGCGCTGACGGCTCTCCAATTTATGGAAGAAAGGTCTCCTAATGGGACGGCTTGTTGATGACCCGGACTTTTTGGCGGCGCAGGGGCTGGCCTTGGAGGCGGCGGACATGAGGGCTATGCTCTCCAACCCGATCACTCTTGGGCTGGTCGGGGACAGCCGGAACGTTGTGTTCAACACCTCCGGGGTGAATCTCTATAAAAGCTCGTCGCAGCTCGCGACATGGCTTGAATTCTTTTCCTATGGCCGCATCAAATTGTCCGCCGCCCACTCCTTCGCGGCTGGAGGCACGCAGGTCAGTGCCATCCCGGGGCAGATGGACAGCCTGCTTGCTGTCACGCCGCGCTGCGGGGCCGTGCTGATCGTCACCGGCACGAACACATTCAACGCGGGCGGTACCGCAGCCGATGCATGGACTATCCTGGCCGCGCAGATCACGCGAGCTCTCATGGCGCGCGTTCGGCCCATCGTCGTGCTCGATCTGCCGCGCCAGCAATCAACGTTCTCTCCGGGCGCTTCCGCCGCTTTGCAGAGCTGCCGCTTCAATTCTCTTATTCGCGCCAACGCCCCGGCCCTTGGGGCGCTCGTAGTCGATCTGACGGCGGTTCTCGCCGACGCCGCCAGCGCCACCGGCGACCCGATCTCCGGGTACTATTCGGACGGCATCCACTTGGCGCCGAAGGGAGCCTTCGTTGCGGGGAAGGAGATCGCCGCGTACTTCGCCGCGTACCCAAAGGCCGCCCGCGGATTTGCCTCGCCTCGGGATACCTACGACGCATCTAACAACCCGAGCGGCAATCTGTTCGGCTACGGGTTGATGCAAGGCAGCAGTGGCTCCAACGCTGGCACCGGCGCGAGCGGCACCGTCCCGACGGGGTGGAAGAACAGTGTGAATGGCGGAACCGGGACGTCCGTGGCTTCGGTGGAGGCACGCGCGGACGGAGGTCCGGGGAACTGGTTGAAGCTGGATATTGCCGGATCGGATGCCATCGATGTCCGGGCGCAGCTGGCTGCTAATATCACAGCTGGTTTTTCTACCGGTGACGTTGTCGCCTTGGAATGCGAGATGTCCGTCACCGGCGGCGTGAACGTCAATGCAAGCAGGTGCGCCCTTGTCTGCTATGGGTCTGGTTTCGTCATCAAAGCCAGCGGCCAGATCGATGCTCTAACCACGACACAGCTGCTCCCGGACGGCTCGTTCTCTGGGCTGTGGCGGACGCCCTCTATTGTGGTGACGTCCGACACCATCAACCTTACCCCGACTTTCTATTTCGCCACTGGCAATGCCGGCGGCGCGCTGACCGCAAGGCTCGGAGCGGTCTCAATTCGCAAGGTCGTCTAGATAGCGGGGGCGGACTTGACGGGCGAGCCGGGCGGCTGTGGCGATAACCGCCCGGCTCCATCCGTCTAAGCTCATCCTAGAGCGGACGCGCCGCATATAGCACAGCTGACTTCAATTGGGCTTGGGAACTACTCATTTGCTTGCCGCGACAGTCACTGCAGCACCAGCCACAGAGTGGCGAAAACAAAAGCGGCGCAGCCGATCGCAATCCAGTCCATCCGCATGGTTGCTCCCACAAAGATGCTCAACGAATTCGAGCATCGTGCCGCAACGCGATGGGAGCGTCACCACCCAATTGGGGTAGCGGGAGCCGGGCGCAGGCGGAGGAAAGCCGGACGGCAGTGTCAGGTCCGCCGCCCGGCCACCTACCCCGTGTGAAACTTGGGCCGTGGTAGGCGCGGCACGCTAGCGCAACCTAAAGCAGAACGGCAAGATCGCGAGAATGGGGTCGCGACTGAGATTATCGCGAAAACCTAGCTGCGGCTCGCCACGGCCGACAAAACCATAGCCAGCAACAGTGCGGCTAGAACGAACTCGAAAAAACCCGACATTGCTCCACCCTCCTCACGATCGGGTGAACGTCAAGCAACGCGAGCGGGTTCCCAAAGAGGCGTCTTCGGAAACGGGTAATCCGGGCGACCTTTGGGGGCAAACCGCCCGGCTCCGTGCGCCCAAGTGTTCGGGCTTGAGGTGGACACACCCATTTACCACGGCCGCCTTCGGGCGGCCTTTTCTTTTCCAGCAACCGAGAGGTGCCCCATGGCAAGCAAGGTCTATCGTTTCGAGGACCTGCACGATGAGTATGCCCAGAGCTGGGCCGACGTGCAGATCAATCCGCAGGCCGCGGGCCGCGTGAACGCTGCCGCCAAGCTCATCCTCGCTGGCAAGGCGCAGTACATCGCGGCCGGAACGCCGCGGGGCGTGCCCTGGTGGGTGGTCGGTGTCTGGCACTGGCGCGAGAGCACTTGCGACTTCGATGGCGTGCTCCACAACGGCGAGAAGATCATCGGCACCGGCCGCAAGACGAAGCTGGTGCCGGCGGGCCGCGGGCCGTTTGACAGCTGGCCCGAGGCGGCCAACGACGCGCTGCTCATCAAGGGCCTGAACCCCGGCTCGCCGGTGTGGACCGCGGCGATGTTCCAGTTCCAGTCGGAACGGTTCAACGGCTTCGGCTACCGCATGCGCGGCCTGCCCAGCGCCTATCTCTATGCTGGAACCAACCTGTATCGCGGCGGCAAGTTCGTCGACGACGGCGTCTTCGACCGCTCGGTCTGGGACAAGCAGCTGGGCGTGGTCGCCATCGTCAAGCGGCTGATGGAACTCGACGACAGCGTGCGCTTCGTCGACGAGGCCGAGGTGGTGCAGCACGCCGACGACGACAGCGTGCTTTCTGCCGAGGAGATCGACCCCGACGACGGCCTTTCCGAAGCTGAGATCGCGGCCATCCAGACCCTGTTGCGGTCCAAGGGCTACCATCGGGTCGGTCGGATCGACGGCAAGTGGGGCAAGGACACCGTGGGCGCGCTGGCGGCCTTCCAGTCTGCCGCCGCCCTCCCCATGACGGTCACCGTCGACCGCGCCTGGGTGGACAAGACCACCATCGCGGCGCTCGCGACCGCGCCGCAGGCACAGGTAGGGGCCGAGCGCGCCGCCACCACCCCGGCGGATCTCCGCAAGGCCGGCGATGGCGTCGCCAAGTCGGCGTGGTGGACGAAGCTCTGGGCGAAGATCTTCGGCGTTCCTGCTCTTGCATTGGGGGTCGCCCAGCAGACCGACACCGCAAGCGGCTACATCGCGACGGCCAAGAGCCTGCTTTCCGACGTGCCGGACAAGGTGTGGCTGGCCGCTCTCGTGGCGGTCGCCGCCGCCATCTACTTCACCGCCAACAAGGCGGAAAGCGCTGCTGTCGACAATGTGCGCAGCGGTCGCGATGCGGGGCCGGCATGAGCACCATCCTCGCTGTCTTCGCCGGGCCTTGGGCCTGGGCGCTGGCCACCGGCTGGGCCATCCCGGCCGGCGCGGCGGCGGTCTCCTTCATCGCAACCAGGTTTCTCGGCGGCGACTGGTGGCTGGCCCTTGTGCTTGCCGCCGGCGCCGGCGGGTTCGTCTTCATCTGGGCGCGCTTCGGCCTCCGGGCCGCGCTCGCCGAGGCGGCGGGCGTTGCCGCCTACGTCCTCTATTACCTCGGGGAGCGCCACGGCGCCGCCCGTCAGGCCGCCAGGGAGAAAGCCGATGCCGTCCGCCGGGCTGTCGCGCGCGAGCGCACGATTGAAGAAGTGCGCCACCTTCCTGACGATGAGCTCCGCCGCCGTGCTCGTCGCTGGGTGCGTGACGACGGGTAGCGGCACCGCGCCGGACGTAGACTGCCGCGGGCGCGAGCCGATCTTCCTTACCGACGCGCAGGTCAAGCAGATGTCGGATGACCAGCTTGCGCGGATCACCGCCCACAATGAGAACCTCGAGCGCGAATGCCACATCGTGGCACCGAACCCGAGCGGGCAGGCGAAGGCTAAGGCGGCGGTGAAGAAGGCGCGGCACTGATGCCGCGCGCTCCTTCCATGACGACCGAGGTACACCGCCAGCTGGGCGAACTCGCTGCTACGCAGGCGGCGCAGGGCGCCCATCTGGAGCGCATGGATGAGACCATGCGCGAGGACCGCCACGCGGCCAGCGACGATCGCCGGTTGATGCTCGCGAAGCTCGACGCCTTGTCCGATCGCCTCGGCAAGTTGGAGCCGGACGGGGTTCCATTGCCCGTTCGCCTCACGGCGCTGGAGAAGGAAGCGGCGGAGTCCAAGCTCTTCCGCGCCCGCGTCGGCGCCGTGGTGGCCCTCGCCGGCTCGGCCGCCGGGCTGCTGCTCGCCGGGCTCGGGTATCTGCTGAACCACTTCTGGTCCGACCTCGTGTCGCTCCTCTCCCGCCTTTTGCCGCGCCCCTGACCCAGCTTGAGCAGGCCGCGCCGCGCGCCTGACGACAAGCGCATCCCAAAGGGTTCCTCATGCCGCGTCCTGTCGGCGCCCACCTCGGCGAGGCCGAGGCGGAGCGCATCCGCTTGGCCCTTGCCCGAAATCCGAACATCTCTCAGGTCGCCCGCGAAATCGGCGTCGAGCGCTCCACCGTCCGCCGCATCCGCGACCGGGCAGGGGAGGGTGCCGCAAAGGAGCCGGGACCGCAGCCGTCCGCCGCCTTCCGGCTGGGTGGCTCGCCGGAGAGCCGGCGGATCGTGCAGCTCGAAGACGAGAATCGTCGCTTGCGCGGTGAACTCAAGGCGGCGCACCGCATCGCCCTCGATGAGGAGGCAGTGCGCGAGATCATCGGTGTCATGGCTGCAGCGCCGTCCGCGCCGCCGGACTGGCTCATCCGTCCGGCGAGGAAGCGCAAGGGCGAGCGCACCGCCGAGGTACCCGTCTGCACCTGGTCCGACTGGCACCTTGGCGAGGTCGTCTCGCGGGAAGAGACCAACGGCGTCAATGCCTATGACCTGCCGACGGCCGAGCGCCGGATCCGTGCGCTCGTCGCGAACATCATCAGCGTCTGCACACGTCATGGGCCGGGCACCTATCCCGGCATCGTCGTCAACCTGCTCGGTGACATCGTGTCGGGCGGGCTTCACCCCGAACTCGCCAAGACTGACGCCGAGGAGGTGATGCCGGCGGCCTTGCGCGCCCGCGATCTTCTGGTGTGGGCCTTCGAGGAGATGATCGCCGCGTTTGGCCGTGTGTATGTGCCCTGCGCTGCCGGCAACCACGGACGCAACACCGTGAAGCCGGAATACAAGCGCTACGTCTACAAGAATTTCGATTGGTTCATCTACCAGCTTCTGGCCCGTCATTTCGAGGGCCGGCCGGAAATCCGCTTCGACATCCGGGAGTCGAACGAAGTTCGATACCGCGTCTTCGGCCAGCGCTATCTCGCCATGCACGGCGACATGCTGGGCGTGAAGGGCGGCGACGGGATCATCGGCGCCATCGGCCCCATCATGCGCGGCGAGGTGAAGACGCGCGGGCAGGCGGCCTCAAGCGGGCGCGACTATGACGTGCTCGTCATGGGCCACTGGCACCAGGAGCTATGGCTTCCGCGCGCCATCGTCGCCAACGCCCTCAAGGGCTTCGACGAATACGCCCGCCTCGCGCTGCGCGCCATCCCCTCCGAGCCCTCGCAGCCCCTGTGGTTCGTCCACCCCCGCCGCGGCATCACCAGCCGCTGGAACGTGCGGGTGGAGGCGCCGCCGGAGCGGGCCGAGGGCGCGGAATGGGTGAGCTGGGAAGGAGAGGCGGCATGAGCGACCTGTCACCGCGCCGCCAGATCATCATCGGCTTTGCCGGCCGCGCCGGCGCCGGCAAGACCACGGCCGCGCAGCATCTGGTGCAGAATCACGGCTTCGAGCGCGTCCGCTTCGCCGGGCCGCTCAAGGCCATGATGCGCGCGCTCGGCTGCACCGAGGAGGAGGTGGACGGCGCCCGCAAGGAAGTGCCCTGCGACCTCCTCGGCGGCCGGACACCCCGCCAGGCCATGCAGTGGCTCGGCACCGAATGGGGCCGCGACATGATCGCGCCCGACCTGTGGACCCGCGCCTGGGAATACGCCGCCGCTGGCAAACCCCGCGTGGTGGTGGACGACGTGCGCTTCCCCAATGAGGTGGAGGCTGTGCGCCGGCTGGGCGGGGTGGTGATCCAGCTTGTGGCGCCGGCCGACATTGATGCGCCGCCGTCCTTCGCCGGCCACGTCTCCGAGCGCGGCGGCCTCGATGTGGATGCCGACCTCACCAACTGCCGTGGCCCGGGCTTCTTCGCCACCCTCGACCATATGATGCGCCAGCAGCGGTTGCGGGCGCGCGCCCTGGCCATTCGGTGAAAGATGTGGTCAGCGCGGTTCTCGCATATGCCACGCTGGCCGCACCTGCACCTTGCGGCTTCCGCATTCTGAACACCTGAAGTGCCGCGCCAGACCTGGTATCGTCTCCTCGCCACTCCACCTGTCCGCCAGCACGTCAGCCGAATGGTGGCAGGCGATGCAGAACGCGATGACGTGGCGGACCCCGTTCTGCCTCATGTTGGCGAGGTCCATAGGGGGAGGGGGTGGCGGCTTAGGCGCCATCATTCTTGACACCCCGCGCCACAATCTGGAGCGCGCCGGCCGGGAGCGGGCGTTGCAGTGCCTTCGCCTCCTCCCACGGCGCACGCATCCAGGCGTCGATCT
>JAEWBL010000560.1 GCA_023391175.1 Pseudomonadota bacterium | reverse complement strand
GCACGGTGGTGAGCGCATAGATGTGGAACAGCGGCAGCACCGCCACCACCTTCTCGGTGCCGGCCACCAGCGGGCGGCCGCCGTCGCGCCACAGGCGATACATGCTCACCGCCGAGGTGAGGTTGCCGTGGCTGAGCATGGCGGCCTTGGGCAGGCCGGTGGTTCCGCCGGTGAACTGCAGCACCGCGATATCGTCCGCCGAGGGCAGTGGCGCGTGGAGCGGAGCATCGCTGAACAGGCGGGCGAGGGGGCGCACGCCCGGCCGCGCGGGCAGGGGCAGCGGCGCGGTCTCGCCGGCGCCCCACATGACGTCGTCGCCCACCAGCACCTCGTCCACCACGCCGGTGTCCAGCATCTCCAGCGCGCCCGGCAGGAAGCCGGGCAGGTTGGTGGTGATGATGCGGCGCGCGCCGGTGGCCTTCAGCTTGTGGATGATCTCGCGCCGGGCATCGAGCGCGCTGATGTGCACCACCCGCGCCCCGAGCCGTGCCAGCGCGAAGAAGGTGATGGGGTGCCAAGGCGTGTTGGGCAGCAGCAGGGCGATGTTGTCGCCGCGCCGCACCCCGTCCTGCGCCAGCCCGCTGGCGAGGCGCTCCACGAGGCGGCCGAGCGCGGCGTAGCTGATCTTCGCGTCGCGGAAATCGAACGCGGGCCGTTCTGCTCCGGCTGCTACACCGGCGGCGAGCAGGTCCGGCAGGGTGGTGATCTCCAGCGGCGCGGACCAGTCGCACACGTCCGGAAAATGCGCCTGCCAGGGCGGCGCCTCGCCACCCGGCGCGTGAGACGGCGCAGGGGAGTGGCCTTGCGCCATCACGCCGCCTCCGCCGCCGCGAACGTGCCGGGCCCGGCCGCGAGGCGCCTCAGCAGCGCCGCCGGCTTCAGGCTGTCGTCACCGGTCTCGGTGGCCATCTCCTCGAGGCCGGCGACGATGCGGGCAAGGCCCACGCCCTCGGCCCAGTGCATGGGCCCGCCGGTGAAGGACGGCCAGTTGTAGCCGTTGAGCCAGATGACATCGATGTCGCCGGAACGGGCGGCGATGCCCTCCTCCAGGATCTTCGCGCCCTCGTTGACCATCGGGTAGAACAGGCGCGCCTGGATCTCCTCGATGGTGAAGCTGCGGCGGGCGATGCCGCGCTCGGCGGAGAGCGCGGCGATCAGCGCCTCCGTCTCTGGATCGCGGGTGCCCGCGCGGGCACCCTCGGGTTAGAGATAGAAGCCGCGCCCGGTCTTCTGGCCGAACCGGCCCTGCTCGGCCAGCGCATCCGCCACCGGGGCCTTCACCGCCTTGTCGCCGGCCGCCTTGCGGGCGCGCCAGCCGATGTCGATGCCGGCGAGGTCCGCCATGGCGAACGGGCCCATGCGGAAGCCGAAGTCGGTCACCGCCGCATCCACCTCGTGGGGCAGGGCGCCGGCGAGGAGCAGGCGCTCGGCCGCCTCGGTGCGGCGCGCCAGAATGCGGTTGCCGACGAAGCCGTAGCACACGCCCACCACCACCGGCAGCTTGCAGAGCTTGCGGCCGAGATCGAGGCCGGTCACCAGCACGTCGGGCGCCGTCTGTTCCCCGCGCACCACTTCCAGCAGGCGCATCACGTTGGCGGGGCTGAAGAAATGCAGGCCCACCACATCCTGCGGCCGGCTGGTGGTGGCGGCGATGGCGTCCACGTCGAGGTAGGAGGTGTTGGTGGCGAGGATGGTGCCGGGCTTCGTCACCCGATCGAGGGTGCCGAAGATCTCTGCCTTGACGCCCATGTCCTCGAACGCGGCCTCCACCACGATGTCGGCATCAGCCGCCGCCTCGAGGCCCACCTTGGGAGTGATGAGCGCCATGCGCGCGTCCATCGCCTCCTGCGAGAGCGAGCCGCGCTTCACCGAGGTGGCGTAATTGGCGCGGATGCGCTCCATGCCCACGTCGAGCGCCTCGGCCTTCACCTCGATGAGCGTCACCGGGATGCCGGCCTGGGCGAAGCACATGGCGATGCCGCCGCCCATGGTGCCGGCGCCGACGACCGCCGCAGAGGCGATGGGCCGGGCCTTCACCTCCTTGCCGATGCCGGGGATGCGCGCGGCCTCCCGCTCGGCGAAGAAGACGTGGCGCAGGGCCTTGGAGCTCGGGTCCGCCACCAGCGCCTTGAAATGCGCCCGCTCGGCGGCGAGGCCCTCGGCGAACGGCCGCTCGAACACGCCGCGCACGGCATCGATCAGCGCCGGCACGTTGGGGATGCGGGCGGAACGCTTCCGTGCGTCGGTGGCGGCGGCCTCGAAGACAGCACGGTCATCGCTGGTGAGTTTGTCGGCACGCTCGCTTGCCCGGGGCCAGGTGCCGGCGGCGGCGAGGCCGAGCGCGCGATCGATGGCGGCGGCCAGGAGGTCGCCGTCCGAGATGGCGTCGGCAAGGCCGAGGGCGAGCGCCTTCTGCGCCGTCACCGGATCGCCCGAAAGCATCATGCCGAAGGCCGGTGTGGCGCCGATGAGGCGCGGCAGCCGCTGGGTGCCGCCGGCGCCGGGAATGATGCCGAGCTTGATCTCGGGCAGGCCCAGCCGCGCGCCGGGCGCCACCACCCGGGCATGGCAGGCGAGGGCGAGCTCCAGCCCGCCGCCGAGCGCCATGCCGTTGACGGCGGCGACCACCGGCTTCGGGCAGTCCTCGATGGCGGCCAGCATGTCCGGCAGGGCAGGGGGAACGGGGGGCTTGCCGAACTCGGAGATGTCGGCGCCGGCCACGAACACCTTGCCGGCGGCAGCCAGCACGACGGCCTTGACGGCCGGATCGGCGGCGGCGGCCGCGATGCCCTCGGCGATGGCGCCCCGGACCGCCGCGCCGAGCGCATTGACCGGCGGATTGTCGATGACGAGCACGGCGACGCCGTTCGAGACCTCGGTGCGGACCGGAGCCATGTTGTCTCCCTTGTGTTCTGCTATGCAGAATTGCCGTCTGCAATTTTCTGAAGACGTGCCTTGCAGAGCAGATCTTGTCAAGCAGACAGTTCGAATCGTCAGCGGCGCCAGATAAGCGTCTTGGATAGCTTGTTCCATTATGCAGAACTGATGACTGCACAATTGACACGTGGCGGCGGTGCGTGGCATTCATCCTCCAGCCCCGGGCGCCGGTCGCGTGGCGGGGTCAGAACGCGGAGAGGCTGCGCAGAAGGGGAGGTCTTTGCCGTCCGCACCGAGTCCGCGGCGGCGGCCGCTACACCTCCCGCACATGCCCTCTCCGCCGGATCACCGCAGCAGCGGTCACGTGGCGGACGGCTTGTGCCGCTCCGGTCGCGGATACGTCTGCGCCCGCCGGGCAGCCACGCCGAGAGATCGGCCGCCCCGGCGTCAGAAACGCTCAGGGAGGACATACATGGTCGGCAGGACAATCGTGTCGGCGGCGCTGGTGTTCAGCCTCACCGTGGCGGCAACCGCCACCGAGGCCCAGGACGCGCCGAAGACCTTCACCATTGGCGCGCACATGCCGCTCACCGGCTCGCTTGCTCGCTCCGGCCAAGCCTTCACCGAAGGCATGCAGGTGGCGGTGAAGATGTGCAACGCCGCCTCGCCCAAGTTCCAGGTGAAGGTGGACCTCATCGACGACGAGAGCACTCCGGCCAAGGCGGTCTCGGCGGTGGAGAAGCTGTCGTCCGACGGCGCGGTGGCGCTGATCGGCGGCTACGGCTCCAACATCATCGGCCCGGCGTCCGACGCCTCCGACAAGCTCGGCAAGGTCTACATCACCGCCGGCGCCGTCTCCGACGAGCTGACCAAGCGCGGGCTGAAGACCTTCTTCCGCATCAACAACAATGCCGGCTACGAGCGCGGCATCGCCACCCTCATCGGCGACCTGAAGCCCGCGAAGGTGTCCATCGTCGCCTCCACCAAGGAGGCGCCCGCGCTGCTCGCCGAGGGGCTGGAGAAGGACCTCGCCGCCAAGGGCATCGCCGTGACGGTGCACAAGTTCGATCCGGCGATCACGGATTTCAAGCCGATCATCAACAAGATCAAGCTGCAGGACAAGCCGGACATCATCATGATGTCGGCCTACGAGAACGACTACGTGGGCATCATCCGCGCCGCCAAGGTGCTGAAGCCCAACGTGAAGCTGATCGTCGGCACCTGGTCCCTCGCCACTCCGAAGATGTACACCGAGTTCCCCGACCTGATGAACAACGTGGTCGGCACCTCCTTCCTGCCGTTCCCGGTGGAAGTGAAGGACGAGGAGGGGCGCAAGTTCTCGGAGATCTACAAGCAGTCGTACAATAAAGAGATCGAGTATCTCTCCACCCTGAGCTTCGTGGAGACCATGGCGCTGTGCGAGGCCATCGTCCGCGCCGCCGAGGCGGGCACGCTGGACAAGGGCGGGCTTGCCGCCGAGATGCGCAAGACCGACCGCAACAGCCTGCTCGGCCGCATCCAGTTCGACGAGACCGGCGACAACCCCAACTTCGCGCTCTCCATGGGCCAGCACCGCGACGGCAAGATCGTGCTGGTGTCGCCGAAGTCGGCCGCCACGGGCGAGATCGCCTATCCCGCCCTGCCGTGGTGAGGCGAGGCTGACATCGCGGCCCGCCGGCACCGGCGCCGGCGGGCCGCATCCTGCCGGTGCCCCGACCCCGGCCTGCTCCTCACCGCCGCTCTGTACCGCCCGCCTTGCCCCATCCGAGGTGACATGACCGAACTCATCCTGCAGGCGCTGTTCTCCGGCGTGCTCATCGGCAGCGTCTATGCGCTGGTGGCCCTCGGCCTCGCCCTCGCCTTCGGCGCCATGCGCATCATCAACCTCGCCCATGGCGAGCTGGTGCTGCTCGCCGCCTACATGGCCTATCTGGTGGAATCGCGGACAGGGCTCGATCCCTATTTCGCCATCCCGCTCGCGCTGGTGGTGGTGGCGGCGGCGAGCTTCGTGCTGTTCCTGCTGGTGGACCGCATCAAGGACCACCGCGAGCTGAACTCGCTCATCCTCACCTTCGCCATCGGCATCATCCTCACCAACGCCATCCTGCTGGTGTTCGCCAGCGACGTGCGCACCACCGCCTCGCCCTTCCTGCAGGATGCGGTGTCGCTGGGCGACCTGTTCGCCATGCGCAGCGAGATCATCGCCTTCGTGCTCTCGCTGGTGCTGATGGGCGCGCTGTGGTGGTGGCTGAAGTCCAGCTGGTACGGCCGCGCGGTGCGCGCCGTCTCCTCCAATCGCGGCGCCGCCAAGCTGATGGGCATCAACCCCACCCGCATCGAGACCGTGTCCTTCCTGGTGGCGGGCGCGCTCGCCTCGTTCGCCGGCGTCGCGCTCTACACCATGAGCGTGGTGCAGCCGGCCACCGGGCACGCGCTGACGGTGAAGGCCTTCATCATCACCGTGCTGGCGGGCGTCGGCTCCATCCCCGGCGTGTTCCTGGGCGCGGTGCTGCTCGGCGTCACCGAGGCGCTGACCGTGACGCTCGCCTCGTCCGCCCTGCAGGAGCTCGCCGGAATGGTGCTGTTCCTGCTCGTCCTGTTCCTGATGCCGAACGGCCTGTTCGGCGCGCGCGCCCGTCGCGGCTGAAAGGCGAAGCCATGCCGGTCACTTCCAACGCATCCGCGCAGGCCGCGCCCGCAGCCGCATCGCAGCGGGGGCGCGGCGCGCTCATCGGCGCGGGCCTCCTCGCGCTGGCGCTGCTGCCGCTGGTGGCGGGCGCCAGCCCCTACA
>JAEWBL010000528.1 GCA_023391175.1 Pseudomonadota bacterium | reverse complement strand
CTTCAAGGCGCTGCCGCATGAGCTGCATCCGCTCCTGGAGAGCGGCATCCTGCTCTGCGCCATCGTCGCCGTGGTGCTCAACGTCTTCTTCAACGGCGTGAAGAAGGGCTCCACCGAGGAGATCGTCGCCGCCGCCAAGCAGGCCGAGGCGCATTGATGATGCCGTCGACATCGGTCTGCGACCGATGTCGAGTGGGCCACGCACTCAACTCGGGTGTTCCCGAGTTGAGCCGGTCAAGGACGGGTTCCGGCTTCCGCCGGAGCCCGGCGTGCCGCGCGGGGGTTGTGCGTTGCTTCGCTCAGGCGCCGCGCGGGCTTTGCGGGGACGGTCGGGATGCGCGGCCGGCTCAGGCCGGCAGCCGCTCCCCGATCTGGGCCAGCTCGCGGGCGATATAGCGCCGGCCCTCGTCCACCAGCATGTCGGCGAAGGCCTTCACCTTCAGCGGCACCAGCTGGCGGGCAGGGTAGAGCACCGCCAGCGTCGCCGGCTTGGGCGGGTTCTTCTCCAGCAGCGGCACGAGGCGGCCGTCCGCGAGGGCCTCCGCTACCTCGAACCGCGGCTTCACCACGATGCCGCGGCCCTCGACGGCCCACACCGTCAGCACGTCGCCGTCGTCGGCCTCCAGATGGCCGGTGACGGGAACGGCGAGGTCCCGGCCCTCGTCGGTCAGCATCCAGCGCAATTCCCGAAGGCTCGCGAACCGCAGAAGGAGGCATTGATGGGTGAGCAGATCCTGCGGCCGCCGCGGCACGCCGGCCCGTTCGAGATAGCTGGGTGCAGCGCACAAAATGCGCTCGACCTGCGTGACCTTGCGCATGATCATGCTGGAATCCTCGAAGGTGGCGAGGCGCAGCGCCACGTCGATGGATTCGGCGATGAGGTCGAGGGTATGTTCCGACAGGCGCAGGCGCACGTCGATTTCGGGATGGGCCTCCTGGTAGCGCGCCGCCACCTGCGCCACCAGCCGCCGGCCGAGATGGAGCGGGGCGGTGACGCGCAGCGCGCCGCGCGGCAGGGCGCCCAGTTCCGAGACATTGCTCTCCGCCGCCTCGATGAGACGCAACGCCTCGGTGATGGCCTCGTAATAGACTCGCCCCTGCTCGGTCAGGCTCATGCGGCGGGTGGTGCGGTTGAACAGCCGGCAGCCGAGGTGCTTCTCCAGCATCTGGATGCGGTGGCTGACCACGTTGGCCGACAGGTGCAGGCGGCGCCCGGCCTCCGAGAAGCTCTCGCTCTCCACCGAGGCGACGAAGGCCTTCATGTTCTCCAGCACGCTTCGTCACCTCTCCACCGACGCCACACGAACGATACCTACGCCGCGGGCCGGGGCCAATGGTCCCGCCCGGCGGACGTGACGGGCGCGAGCGCCCCATCCTCTTCCAGCCACGGGATCTGAAACGGCAATGGAACCCATCCTCCACGAGTACGGCAGCCTGCTGCTGCGCTGGACGCACATCATCGCCGGCATGGCGTGGATCGGCTCGTCCTTCTACTTCATGCACCTCGACGCCAGCCTGAAGGCATGCGCCGACATTCCGCCCGGCAAGGGCGGCGAGGCGTGGGAGGTGCACGGCGGCGGCTTCTACCAGGTGAAGAAGTATCTGGTGGCGCCGGATTTCCTGCCTGAGGAGCTGGGCTGGCACAAGTGGCAGTCCTACGCCACCTGGATCACCGGCTTCTTCCTGCTCATCTGGGTCTATTACTACCAGTCCTCGATCTTCCTGATCGATCCGGCGGTGATGAACCTGAAGCCCATCACCGCCCTCGTCATCGGCCTCGGCGGCCTCGCGGCGGGGTGGATCGCCTATGACCAGCTCTGCCGCTCGAAGCTCGGCGACAAGCCGATGGTGGTGGGCGTCATCGTGTTCGCAGGCGTGGTGCTGGCGGCGTTCCTCTACCAGCAGGTGTTCTCGCCCCGCGCCGCCTTCATCCATACCGGCGCGCTGATGGCGACCATCATGAGCGGCAACGTCTTCTTCGTCATCATCCCCAACCAGCACAAGGTGGTGGCGGCGCTGAAGGCGGGCGAGGTGCCGAATCCCTATTACGGCAAGACCGCCAAGCTCCGCTCCGGGCACAACAACTATTTCACTTTGCCCGTCGTCTTCCTGATGATCTCCAACCATTACCCGCTCACCTATTCCACACCCTACGCCTTCGTCATCGTGGCGCTGGCGCTCGTGGCGGGCACGGTGATCCGCTATTTCTACAACGAGCGGCACGCCGGGCGCGGCGACAAGGCGTGGTGCTGGCTGGTGGCGGCGCTGTGCCTGATCCTCGCGGTCTTCATCTCGGCCACCACCACCGCCGCCGGCCGCATGGCGCTGGGCCTGCCGCCGCTGGTCACCCCGGCTTACGCGAAGAGCGGCCCGGCGGTGGACGTGCCGGTGGATGTGCAGAACATCGTCATGGGCCGCTGCGCCATGTGCCACGCCGCCGAGCCGGTGTATGAGGGCTTCACCATCGCCCCGCGTGGCGTGCTGCTCGATACGGCGGAGGCGATCCACAAGAACCGCAGCCTCATCCTCGTTCAGGCCGGCCTCACCCATGCCATGCCGCCCAACAACATCACCGAGCTCTCCGACGAGGACCGGGCCATGCTGAAGGCCTGGGCCTCCGGCAAATAGGCCGGACCCCTCCTCGGCCGTAGAACGACAGAACCGGCGGGCCATCGCCCGCCCCAGAACAAGGAAGACGTCATGTCCACCGCCGACGCCGACACCCTCCGCAGCCTGATCGCCACGCGCGCGGAAGCCCAGCGCCAGTTCCTGGCGGAGCTGGTGAAGGTGCCTTCCGACAATCCCCCCGGCGATTGCGCCCCCCACGCGGCGCGCGCCGCCGAGCTGCTGGAAGCCCTCGGCTACACGGTGGAGCGCCACGCGGTGCCGGCCGACCGGGTGAAGGCGGCGGGCATGGTCACGGCCACCAACCTCATCATCCGGCATCGCTTCGGGGACGGCCCGGTGGTGGCGCTCAACGCCCATGGCGACGTGGTGCCCCCCGGCGAGGGCTGGACCAAGAATCCCTACGGCGCCGAAGTGGTGGACGGGCGCATGTATGGCCGCGGCGTCGCCGTCTCCAAGTCCGACTTCGCCACCTATGCCTTCGCCCTCGATGCGCTGAAGCGCTCCGGCCTGCCGCTGAAGGGCACGGTGGAACTGCACTTCACCTATGACGAGGAAATCGGCGGCGAGGTGGGGCCGGGCTGGATCCTGGAGACCGGGCTGACGAAGCCAGACTATGCCGTCTCGGCCGGCTTCTCCTACGGCGTCGTGGTGGCCCACAACGGCTGCCTGCACCTGGAGGTGGAGGTGATCGGCAAGTCGGCCCACGCCGCGCTGCCCTTCACCGGCATCGATGCGCTGGAGGGCGCGACCCACATCCTCACCGCGCTCTACGCCTATCGGGACTCGCTGCAGGCGAAGGTCTCTGACGTGCCGGGCATCGGCTCGCCGCAGCTCACGGTGGGCCTCATCTCGGGTGGCATCAACACCAATGTGGTGCCCGACCGCGTCACCTTCCGCCTCGACCGCCGCATCGTCCCCGGCGAGAACCCGGAACAGGTGGAGGCCGAGGTGCGGGGCGTGATCGCCAAGGCGCTGGAGGGCTCGAAGGCGAAGGCGGAGGTGCGGCGCATCCTCATCGCCCGTCCGCTGGTGCCGGACGACAAGGCCATGCACCTCGCCGGCATCATCTGCCGCAACGCCTCCGCCGTGACCGGCGAGGAGGTGAAGACCACCGGCGTGCCGCTCTATACCGACGCACGGCTCTATGCCGAGGCCGGCGTGCCCGTGGTGCTCTACGGCGCCGGCCCGCACACCATCGAGGAGGCGAACGGCCACCGCGCGGACGAGAACCTGCTCCTGTCCGACCTCGACAAGGCGACGCTGGTGATCGCGCTGACGGTCGCCGATCTGCTGGCCTGATGCCGTCGCCCTCGGTCTTCAACCGAGGGCGGGTGGGCCACGCTCACGCGCCGCCCGGAGTGTAAGCGGTCTTCGCTCGATCGCCGCGCGGGCTGGGGTGCGTTCACGCTCAATCGCCGCGCGGGCTTTAGCCCTGCTCGGCGAGAAGCTGCGCCACCGCCGCGCGCAGCTCGGGGAAGCCCTGGCCGGTGTTGCTGGAGGTGGGGAAGATCTTCGGGTAGGCCGCCGGCCGCCGGCGGATCTTCTCCTCCACCCCGGCGATGACCGAGGGCAAAGCGGTCGGCTTCACCTGATCCACCTTGGTGAGGATGATGGCGTAGGAGACGGCCGCCTTGTCGAGGAGGTCGAGGATTTCCTCGTCCACCGGCTTGATGCCGTGGCGGGAATCGATGAGCACGAAGACGCGGGCGAGGTTCACCCGGCCGCGCAGATAGTCCTTGATGGTGCGTGTCCAGGCGTCGACCTTCTCCTTCGGCGCCTTGGCGAAGCCGTAGCCCGGCATGTCCACCAGACACAGCTCCGGCCCCACCCGGAAAAAGATCAATTCCTGCGTGCGCCCCGGCGTCACCGAGGTGCGCGCCAGCGCCTTCCGCCCCGTCAGCGCATTGACGAGGGACGACTTGCCCACATTGGAGCGGCCGGCCAGCGCGATCTCCATGCCCTGCATGGGCGGCAGCACATCGACGGTGGGCGCCGCCGCGATGAACTGCCAGTCGCCCGCGAACAGCAGGCGGCCGGGCTCGAGATAGGGATCGGCTTCGGCGGGGGAAGGGCTCTCGGTCATGACGCCTTATCCTAGAGCCGGGCGGCGCGCGCAAGGCAGGCGGGCTTTCCCGATCGCGCTCGGCTGAGATCCACCGTCGTCCTCCGGCTTGACCGGAGGACCCATGGCACCTTTTGTCCGGGTATTCCGGCGCTGAGGAAGGCGGCGGGATGGGTCCTCCGGTCAAGCCGGAGGACGACGGGAGAGAAGGCGGCGGGAGACGCGGCGTGAGTCTTCGCCAGCAAGGCAGGCGATGGGGGGCGGCAGGCCCAGTTGGCGTTTCAGCTTGGCCGTGCTCCATTGCCGGAAAAGGGGAGAACGCCGTGGTTCCTGATGTGAC
>JAEWBL010000515.1 GCA_023391175.1 Pseudomonadota bacterium | reverse complement strand
AGGTCCGAGGGCAGCAGGTCCGGCGTGCACTGGATGCGGGCGTGGCTCCCCGGCAGGCTGGCGGCAAGCCGCTTGACGGCACGGGTCTTGGCGATGCCCGGCGGTCCCTCGATCAGCACGTGCCCGCCGACCAGCAGGGCGATCAACAGCCGCTCAACCAGCGCCTCGTGGCCGATCAGCCCCGCGGCGACCGCGCTGCCGAGGCGGGTGATCGGATGGCTCATGTCGTTCATGCCCGGCGCTCCCCGTGATCAGGAGAGGATGCCGGTATCCGGCGCCGCGTCGCCAGAGAGCCCTTCCCGGCCAGTTCGGGAAGATCACCCGGATCAGCGGGGAAGACGTGCCGTCGCCCGCATGCCCCCGCCCGACGGCAGCAGTGCGAAGCTTCCGCCGAGCGCATCGACCCGCTCGCGGATGCCGAGCAGCCCGTAGCCGTCGCCCGCCCGGCTGTCCGGCCGCGCGGCACCGTCGTCCTCGACGGTCAGGGTGATGGTCCCGGCGACCTCCAGAGTCAGGATGACACTGCCGGGGCCGCCATGGCGGACGGCATTGGTGAGGCATTCCTGGGCGATGCGGTAGAGGCTGAGGGCGAGGGTGTCCGGCACCGCCTCCATGTCACCCTTCAGCTCCAGCGCGAAGCGGATGGCAGGCACGCGGCTGCGCCAGTCGGCGACGAGCCGCTCCAGCGCGTGGCGCAGCCCCAGGTCGTCGAGGTCGGGCGGGCGCAGGCGGGACAGCTCGGCGCGCAGGCTGTCCATCATCTGGCCGCTGATCTCGGCGATCCGCGCGCCGTCCTCGGCGGTGGTCTCCTTCGACTGCGCGATGGCCGTGGCCAGCGCGCGGGTGGCGGTGAGGCACTGGCCGATCTCGTCGTGCAGCTCGCGAGCGAGCGCGCGCCGCTCGCTCTCCTGCATGGTGAACAGGCGGCGCGTCAGTTCGGTGCGCATGGCCTGCGCCTCCTTGAGCGTTTCCGCCGTATGGTTCAGCGCGGTGCTCAGGCGATCGAACTCGGCGACGTGGAGCGGTGGCAGCCCGGCCGAGAAGTCGCGTCGCTGCAGGCGCTCGATGCCGCTCAGGATGATGCGGAACGGGGCGAGGAGCCGGACCATCAGCAGGCCGGTGAGGATGGAGCCGCCCACCGCCATGCCCACCGCCACCCGCATCAGGTCGCCGGTCCGCATCCAGGCCCGGCTCATGACCACACCGGTATCGGCCGAAGCGGTGACATAGGCATTTGTCAGATAGCGCGTGCGCACCGGCACGGACTTGGGCTGAGGCATCAGGCCGAGGTGCCCCGCCAGCCAGACGAACCAGCCCGGCGGCGCCACATCGGCGGCGACATAGGGGCCGCAGCGCCGGTGCAGCGGATTCTCCCGCGCGCCGAGTTCGACGCAGATGCCTGGGGCGATGAGGGTCCAGGCGGGAAAGGCCTGCCAGTCCCGAAACACCGGCACCGGCGCCACGCCACCGAAGGCGAGCCCCTCGAAGCTCGGGCGGGCGGCGATGGCGTCGGCGACGCGGACGCCGGTGGTCGCCACATCCTGCCGCGCCGCCTCCGCCGTATCCCACAGCACCCAGCCGGCGGCGATCACCACCGTGGCAAGCCCTGCCGCCAGCACGCGCAGCACCAGCTGGGGCAGGAGCCGGCGCATCAGATGGCCGGGACGAGGCCGGACCGCTGAGCCTTCAGCACCAGGTCGGCGTCGCCGGAGGCTCCGAGCTTGGCCCGGATCAGAGACAGGTTGTTCTGGACGGTCTTGGAGGAGAGCCCGAGGCTGCGGGCGATGGAACGGCCGTTCATGCCGCGCGCGACGAGCAGCAGGATCTCGCGCTCACGCGGGGTCAGGCTGGCGATGTCGTCGGTGCCGAGGGAGGTGCGGGCCAGTTCCTGCGCCATGTCGGACGACAACGCCCGCCGCCCCGCCGCCACCGCCGTGATGGCCTTGACCAATTCCTCCGGCGGGCTGCTCTTGGATACAAAGCCCCGCGCGCCAGCCGCCATGGCCTTCTGGGCGAAGATGGCGCCCTGGTGCATGGATACGACGATGATCCGCGCGCCCGGATCGCGGGCGACCATCGCCTCCACCGCTGCGAAGCCGCCGCCGCCGGGCATGGACAGATCCATCAGCACGATATCAGGCGCATGGGCGGCGAAGGCGGCGAGCGCCGCGATCCCGTCGTCCGCCTCGGCCACGACAGAAAAGCCGGACTGACGGTCGAGCAGCCGGCGGTAGCCCTCGCGCACGATCGGATGATCGTCGACCAGCAAAATGCGGATCAGGTCCATGGGACGAAGATATCCCTCCGCGGCGCCCGCACAATGGGGCGCCGGCGTCGGGTCAACGTTCCGCTTGTCTGCCTCCAGCCGGGAAAGAAAGAGGCGCGGCCGCCGGATGGCGGGAGGTCGTTACGCCGAGGACTTCACCCCATGAGGGGGTCGCCGGCGAGCCGCGCCAGTTGCCCACCATCCATCGGAGGATTGCCCGGCAGCGTCACGCCTGTGCCTAGCTGGTGGGATTCGTTGAAAGCCGGGCGGGCGCCCGGCGGGGAGCCGCTGAGGCCCCGCGTCACTTCACACGTTCGAGCTCCAGATGCGGCACGAACTGCCGGCCGGAGGCATCGGTGATCGGCGCCGCCTTGACCTTCAAATGGTCGCCCTCAAGCGTCTCAATGGTGCGCACCAGGGACTGGCCCTGCCACTGGGGAAAAGTCGATTGCCAGACCGAGGTGGTGAAGGTGTGCGCCGCTTCGTCGACGCTGTAGGCACCACCATAGGCCATGGCGGGTCCGACCGGCTCGGAGGGAACACCGCCGGCCCGCGCCGTCCGGTCCCGGCCGACGATGATGGCGCTGAACTGACCGCCGGGCGTGAAGACGGCGAGCCCCTGCGCGCCGGCTCCCCACGTGTCGCGCCGCGACCCGTCGGCGAATTCGTCGTAAACGCTCACGATCTTCCACGCGCCCACAAGGCGGGCGCCGAGCGTGTCCGCAGCAAAGGCCGCGCCCGCACCGCTTATGGCAAGCGCGGCGACGGCAGCGGGGATGAACGTCCTCGGGGACATGCGGTCTCTCCTCTTCGGGGCGTCAGGGCTTCAGGGATGCGGCATAGGCGGCCAGCGCCACCATCTCCGGCAGGCTCATCTCTTCGGTGGTCGCGCGCATGGGCGCGGCCAGGGGGCCATTGCGAAGGCCGTGCTTGAACTCGTAGAGCTGGCGCACGAGATAGGACGGCGAGCGGCCGGCGAGCGGCGGGATGTCGCCGATGCCCTTCAGTCCATCGCCGTGGCAGGCGACGCAGGCGGGGATACGCGTGCCCAGCCCCTCGTTCGCGATGCTCTTGCCCAGCGCGACGCTGCCGCGCGGCACATAAGCGGTGAAGGTGACGTGGAAATCCCGGTTGACGAAATTTTCCTCGTCGTCCGGCATCTCGATGATGCGTCCGGCGAGGGGCTCGGATGCGCCGTCCTTCTTCGTGTAGTACCAGAAGGGCACGTAGCTCGCGGGAACCGTGTCGGTCTCCACCACCGTGACGCGCGGCGGCAGCTTCAGCGCCGCGTAATAGGAGACGGCCTCGGCGATCTCCTGATCGCTCAGCGCCTTGAGGGCGGAGATCATCCGGAAGACGTGGGCGCGTGCCTTCACCGCGGTGGAGCGCGCCCCGCTGCGGAAATCATCGATCTGGCGCAGCATGTAGTCGGCCGGCAGGCCCGCGAGGCTCGCATTCTCCGGCCCGCCGACGCCCTCAGGCCGGTGGCAGACGCCACAGGGCCGCACGTCGGGTTGACGCCCCTGCGCCACCACGGCGGGCATGGGCGGATGGGCGTCGGGGAACCAGTCCCGGGCAACGAAGAGGTCGCGGATCTCGGTCAGCGTGTAGCCGCGGCTGCTGCCGGGGACATGCCGGACGCTGCCGTCATCCTTGGGCGGCACATAGTCCGGCGGCGCGATGGGATAGGCCCAGACGGGCGGCGGCTCTTCTGCGCCAGCGGCAGAGGCGACGAGGCAGAATGCGGCGACGATCACGTCCCGCGCCAGCCGGCCCGGAGAAAACATCTGCAGCCCCGATGATTGTGCGAGCGGCAGCCGCCCCCTGATGCGGCGCCGGGCAGATTATTATCGGGGCCGCGGCCGTGATGGACGGCAAAGTTTGCGCCTTTTGACGAGCGGATGCGGCGCCCTGTGCCCCTTCACGCCCGGCGCGCCCACTCCGTTTCGACCGGCTCCGTTGGGG
>JAEWBL010000475.1 GCA_023391175.1 Pseudomonadota bacterium | reverse complement strand
GTTCGGTTGCAAGGCGATGATCTATGTGAAGGACGAGAACGGCCTCTATACCGGCAACCCGAAGACCGACACGGCCGCCACCTTCATCCCGAAGATCTCGGTGGACGAAATGCTCTCGCGCGGCCTTGCCGACTCCATCCTCGAATTCCCCATGCTCGACCTGTTGAAGAAGGCGCGCCATGTGCGCGAGGTCCAGGTGGTCAACGGGCTCGTGCCCGGAAACCTCACCCGCGCCCTCGCCGGCGAGCACGTCGGCACCATCATCACCGCGAGCTGAGAGGCACGATCATGACCGAAGCGTCCACCATCAAGCATGTCGCCTCGCCGCTCGCGAGCCAGACCCTCCTCGACGGTGCGCTGACCCGGCCCGTCGCCGGCGTGCGCCCCATCCGTCTCCTGCCCTGGCTGCAGGTGGTGAAGATCGGCGGCCGGTCCATCATGGACAAGGGCGCATCCGCGATCCTTCCCATCGTGGAGGAGATCCGCAAGGTGCTGCCCGAGCATCGCCTGCTGATCCTCACCGGTGCCGGCGTGCGCGCCCGCCATCTCTATGGCGTGGGCCTCGACCTCGGCCTGCCGGTGGGCTCTCTCGCCCCGCTCGCCGCCTCCGAGGCTGGCCAGAACGGCCACATCCTCGCCTCGCTGCTGGCGCCGGAGGGTGTCTCCTACATCGAGCACCCGACCATCGCGAGCCAGCTCGCCATCCACCTCACCGCCACCCGCGCGGTGGTGGGCAGCGCCTTCCCGCCCTATCACCATCACGAGTTCACGGGCAGCCGCCTTCCGGTCCACCGGGCCGACACCGGCGCCTTCCTGCTCGCCGATGCGCTGGGCGCCGCCGGCCTCACCATCGTCGAGGACGTGGACGGCGTGTACACCGCCGATCCCAACGGCGCCGACGGGGCCAAGGCCGAGCTGATCGCCGAGACGAGCTATGCCGAGCTCGCCAAGGCCAACGGCCCGGCGACGCTGCCCTTCGATCGCGCGCTGGTCGAGGTGATGGGCACCGCCCGCCACATCGAGCGGGTGCAGGTGGTCAACGGCCTCGTGCCCGGCCGTCTCACCGCCGCCCTGCGCGGCGAGCACGTGGGCACGTTGGTCCACACGGCCGCCGGGCAGAACTGATCTTCAGCGTCCGGCCCGCCCGGCCGGACGACCGCCCCGACCAGGATCCGCGACCAAGACCCACCGCGCAGCTCCGGCTGCGCGGTTTTTTTGCGCCCGCAAACCCTGCCGGGATGGCCATTTTGACCCTGCGTGCGGACGCTCGGGTGGACATTTTGTCCAATTCGCCCCTGCCTCAACCTATCAAGTCATTGAAAACCTGAATGTCTCCCCGTTGGCCCCGCCCTTGCTGAGGGAGCGGCGCCACGCGCGGCTTCGGCTGCGCGAAAAGCGCCAAGCCAATTGGCGCGGAAACACCGTGGAGGAGACATGAGCGTCACCACATTTGCGCCGCCGCCGTTCCTGAGCCGCGAGCGCACCATCGCCTCGGCCAGCTTCAACCGCTGGCTCGTGCCGCCGGCCGCCCTCGCCATCCATCTGTGCATCGGCATGGCGTATGGCTTCAGCGTGTTCTGGCTGCCGCTGTCGCGTGCCGTTGGCGTCGCCAAGCCGGTGGCCTGCCCGGCCGACATGAGCTTCGTCGCCGGCCTGTTCGCGACCTCCTGCGACTGGCAGATCTCCCAGCTCGGATGGATGTACACCCTCTTCTTCGTGCTGCTCGGCTCCTCCGCCGCCATCTGGGGCGGCTGGCTGGAGACGGCGGGACCGCGCAAGGCGGGCCTCGTCTCGGCCTTCTGCTGGTGCGGCGGCCTCGTGATCTCGGCGCTGGGCGTCTACCTGCATCAGATCTGGATGCTGTGGATCGGCTCCGGCGTCATCGGCGGCATCGGCCTCGGGCTCGGCTACATCTCGCCGGTCTCCACCCTCATCAAGTGGTTCCCCGACCGGCGCGGCATGGCCACCGGCATGGCCATCATGGGCTTCGGCGGCGGCGCCATGATCGGCGCGCCGCTGGCCAACATGCTGATGCAGCATTTCGCCTCCCCGACCTCGGTGGGCGTGTGGCAGACCTTCCTTGCCATGGCGGCCATCTATTTCGTGTTCATGGTCGGCGGCGCGCTGGGCTACCGGGTGCCGCGCGAGGGCTGGGCGCCCAAGGG
Source organism: Pseudomonadota bacterium (assembly GCA_023391175.1). GTDB lineage: Bacteria > Pseudomonadota > Alphaproteobacteria > Rhizobiales > Xanthobacteraceae > Xanthobacter. The sequence goes on along the minus strand of JAEWBL010000475.1, from coordinate 1,126 downwards.
CTGGACCCCGCCCGCCGCCTCCGCCAACGCCATGGTCACGCACCGCCACGTCCATCTCGACGTGGCGTGGAAGACGCCGCAGTTCTGGCTGCTGTGGGCGGTGCTGTGCCTCAACGTGTCGGCCGGCATCGGCGTCATCGGCATGGCCTCGCCCATGCTGCAGGAAGTGTTCGGCGGCAGGCTGATCGGCCTCGATCTCACCTTCTCCCAGCTCGATGCGGGGCAGAAGGCGCAGATCGCGGCCATCGCCGCCGGCTTCACCGGGCTTCTGTCCCTGTGCAACATCGGCGGACGCTTCGCCTGGGCTTCCTTCTCCGACAAGCTCGGGCGGAAGATGACCTATGCGGTGTTCTTCGTGCTCGGCTTCGGCCTCTATGCCGCGGTCCCGACGCTGGCGCACATGGGCTCGGTGGTGCTGTTCGTCGCCGCCTTCTGCATCATCCTGTCCATGTATGGCGGCGGCTTCGCCACCATCCCGGCCTATCTCGCGGACATCTTCGGCACTCACATGGTGGGCGCGATCCACGGCCGGCTGCTGACCGCCTGGGCCACCGCCGGCATCATCGGGCCGGTGCTGGTGAACTACCTGCGCGAATACCAGATCGCCTCGGGCATTCCCCAGCAGGCGGCCTACGACCAGACCATGTACATCCTCTCCGGTCTGCTCGTGGTCGGCCTCGTCGCGAACCTTCTGGTGAAGCCCGTGGCCGAGCACCTCTACATGAAGGACGACGAGCTGAAGAAGAAGGCCGTGGAGGTCGCCCGCGAGGACGCCACCCACGCCGACTTCGAGGATTTCGAGGAGGAGGCCAAGGACGGCCCGCTCGCCGCCGCCGCCCGCTCCTCCACCCCCGTCGCAAGCGGCACCACCGCGCTGCCCGTGGTGGTGCTGGCCTGGCTGGTGGTGGGCGTGCCCTTGGCCTGGGGCATCTGGATCACTCTGCAGAAGGCGGTGATCCTGTTCCGCTAGAGCGCGATCCGATCAGATTGGAACAATCTGATCGGTGAATCGCCCTCTCACCTGGAAGAGGAGAACGCGTTGTTCGATCAGCTTGCAACGCAAGCTGATCGGCGCGTGCTCCGCCCTCCCGGCTCGATCTGCGTGCCCCGCGCCCGGTCTTCCGGG
>JAEWBL010000410.1 GCA_023391175.1 Pseudomonadota bacterium | reverse complement strand
TGTCAGAGCCACGCTCTCCTTGAGCGAATTGGCGAATTGCACCGCGAGCTCGCTGCCCTTCTTCACCCGCAGCAGCGGGCCGGGGAGTGAGTCGTTGAACAGCGCGAGGTTGCCCTGGCCTGCGATGGCCGGTCGGCTGCCCTCCGCGGCCGTAAGCGCAACCGGTCCGTTGGCCGGCCCCTGCGCAAGCGCCCAATCCGGGATCAAGGCGCCGGCGGCCCCGGCAAAAGACAGGGCCGCAGCCCCCTTGAGAACGTTGCGACGAGAGGGAATCGGCGTGCTCACGCTGCATCTCCTGGCAGGGTGGGTGGACCATGTTACGCGGCCGGAAAAAGGGCAAGCGGCTTTGCTCATGCGTTTCGCAGCGCCGCGGATGGTGGCGCGCGCCGCGCGGGCGGAGGCTGGGCACGTCACCGAGGAACGGGAGCTTGGCAGCACTCGCTTTCGGCCTGCGCACCGGCGCGTTTCGGCCGGGGCTTCGCCGGCGCGGGATGCGGCGTCCTGCCGTGGCGCCAGCGGGATGGAAGCCTCCACCCGTGCGCGCCATTTTCTTGCTGCGCGCCCGCGCGGGCATGATATAAGCCGCGACCCGAACGGCGCGTGCGGCCTCGTGCGCGAGCGGTGGAGCCGTGCCCGGAGGCGTCGTGCGCTCAAGCGCGTCGACGTTTCTCCCGTGCCCGGCCTCCCTTCGCGGGCATGACGGGCCTTTGGCGAGACGGGGCCGCGGGCGTGGCGGAACTGGTAGACGCGCGGGATTTAGGTTCCCGTGACGCAAGTCGTGGGGGTTCGAAACCCTCCGCCCGCACCAATGCCGCCGCATGCCCGCGCGTCGGCCGCCGCAAGGCGGTTCGCTCGGGGGCAGGTCCACCGTGCCGCGCGGCCTCCGGCGATTGCCGCGGGATGCCGGTGACAGCGCTGAATTCAAGTTAACGCGCCTGGCGCGATGAGGATGTGAAGGCAAGACGATGCAGGTGACCGAGACCGGGGCCGAGGGCCTCAAGCGCGCTTTCCGTGTGGTGGTGTCCGCCGCCGACCTCGACGCCCGGGCCGACGCCCGGCTCAACGAGCTGAAGGGCCAGGTGAAGCTGAACGGCTTCCGGCCCGGCAAGGTGCCCGTGGCCCATCTCAAGCGCGTCTACGGCAAGTCCGTGATGTCCGAGATCATCGAGCAGACTGTCAACGAAACCAACGGCAAGATCGTCGAGGAGCACGGCTTCAAGCTCGCGCTCCAGCCCCGGATCAAGGGTCCGGAAGAGGATCCCCAGTTCCAGACCCTGCTCGATGGCGGAAAGGACCTCGCCTACGACGTGGAGCTGGAGATCCTGCCGAAGATCGAGCTCGGCAACTTCAAGGACATCTCCGTCGAGAAGCCGGTGGTCGAGGTGACCCAGGCCGAGGTCGACGAGGCGGTGCAGCGCATCGCCGACGCCAACCGCCCCTTCGCCACCAAGGAAGGTGCGGCCGCCGAGGGTGATCGCGTCACCATCGATTTCACCGGCTATGTGGACGGCGAGAAGTTCCAGGGCGGCGAAGGCCAGGACATCGACGTCCTCATCGGCTCCAAGGGCTTCATCCCCGGCTTCGAGGAGCAGCTTGTCGGCGCCACCGCCGGTGAGAACCGCACCCTGAGCGTCACCTTCCCGGAGGCCTACGCGGCCAAGGAACTAGCCGGCAAGGCCGCGACCTTCGAGGTGACCGTGAAGTCCGTCGACGCGCCCGGCGCGGTCACCATCGACGACGCGTTCGCCGCGACCCTCGGCCAGGAGAGCCTCGAGAAGCTCAAGGAGACCGTGAAGGAGCGGATTTCCCAGGAATACGCCGGCGCCGCCCGCCAGAAGGTGAAGCGCGCCCTCCTGGACGGACTCGATGCGACCCACAAGTTCGAGGTGCCGGAAGGCCTCGTGGAGCAGGAATTCTACGGCGTGTGGAGCCGGGTGAACGAGGATCTCGCCGCCCAGGGCCGCACCTTCGCGGATGAAGGCACGACCGAGGAAGAGGCCCGCCAGGATTACCGCCGCATCGCCGAGCGCCGCGTGCGCCTCGGCCTGGTGCTTGCGGAAATCGGGGAGCGCAACAATATCCAGGTTTCCGACGACGAGGTGACGCGCGCGGTGGTCGAACGGGCCCGCCAGTTCCCCGGCCAGGAGCAGCAGGTGTGGGACTATTACCGCCGCACCCCTGAAGCTCTGGCGTCCGTGCGCGCCCCCCTGTTCGAGGAGAAGGTTGTCGACTTCCTCCTGGAGCTCGCCAACGTGACCGAGAAGACGGTCACCAAGGAAGAGCTCTTCAAGGATGACGAGGACGAGAAGGCGGCCTGAGGCTCGGGTCGCGATCCGTCCTGCGACGAAATCGCGCGGCACGCCGGTGGCGGCGTGCCCTTACCCGCGCCCTCCCATGCGCCCCCCGGGGGATTTAAGATGCGTGATCCTGTCGATACTTACATGAATTACCTGATCCCCATGGTGGTCGAGCAGACCAACCGTGGCGAGCGGTCCTACGACATCTTTTCCCGCCTCCTGAAGGAGCGCATCCTTTTCCTGACCGGCCCGGTCGAGGACGGCATGTCCACCCTCGCGGTGGCGCAGCTCCTGTTCCTCGAGGCGGACAATCCGAAGAAGGAAATCTCGATGTACATCAACTCCCCCGGGGGAGTGGTGACGTCGGGCCTCGCCATCTACGACACCATGCAGTTCATCAAGCCGGCGGTGTCGACGCTCTGCATCGGCCAGGCGGCCTCGATGGGCTCGCTGCTGCTGACCGCGGGTGAGAAGGGGATGCGATTCGCGCTGCCGAACGCCCGAATCATGGTCCATCAGCCGTCCGGCGGCTTCCAGGGCCAGGTGACGGACATCATGCTCCACGCCCAGGAAATCCTCAGCCTCAAGAAGCGGCTGAATGAAATCTACGTGAAGCATACCGGCCAGCCCTTCGAGGCGATCGAGAATGCCCTCGAGCGCGACAACTTCATGACCTCCGAAGCCGCCAAGGAGTTCGGGCTCATCGATTCCGTGATCGACAAGCGCCCGACTGACGAGGCCGCCAAGGCCGCCTGAGGTTGAGCACGAGCTTGGCCGCAGGGCGGGGCCGGGCAATTGCGATAGTTGGGCAACAGGCCCGGCGTTCTCGCATTGCCCCACTTGCGTGCGGTGCAAGATCGCGCTTGCATGTCGTTAAGCCGGCATCGGATGCCGCGTTGTCGGCCCCCGCCTGATGGTGGGGGCCTTCGCGTTTCAGGGCCATGAACCGTCGGGGGCCGGACTTCGTAGAGAGTTCCGGGTTCAGACTTGCGAAAGGTCGTGGGCAGACGATCGGCGGACGGCGCGACCCCAGGGTCGGCGGCGGTGCATCCCTTGGTCTGGGGAATGTCGCCCGCCTGCCTTGATCGCGTCGCCTCAAGGTGGTTGGCTTTTGAAAAGTCGATCACCACATTCGGGCTTGGCGAGGTTTTTGCTTCGTACAAACCCCATATGAGGCCCTGACGAAATGGCCGGTCATATGTCCGGTTCGTGAGGGCGTTAGGAGACGTAAGATGAGCAAGACCGGCGGCAGCGACAGCAAGAACACGCTTTACTGCTCGTTCTGCGGCAAGAGCCAGCATGAGGTCAGGAAGCTCATCGCCGGACCCACCGTGTTCATCTGCGACGAGTGCGTCGAGTTGTGCATGGACATCATCCGGGAAGAGTCGAAGTCCTCTCTGGTGAAGTCGCGGGATGGCATCCCGACCCCGAAGGAGATCCGCAAGGTCCTCGATGACTATGTCATCGGCCAGGACCACGCGAAGAAGGTCCTCTCCGTGGCGGTGCACAACCACTACAAGCGTCTCAACCACGCCACCAAGCACGGCGACGTGGAACTCGCGAAGTCCAACATCCTGCTGATCGGGCCCACCGGCTCCGGCAAGACGCTGCTCGCGCAGACGCTGGCGCGCATCCTTGATGTGCCCTTCACCATGGCCGACGCCACCACGCTGACCGAAGCCGGCTACGTGGGCGAGGACGTGGAGAACATCATCCTCAAGCTGCTCCAGGCGGCCGACTACAATGTCGAGCGGGCGCAGCGCGGCATCGTCTACATCGACGAGATCGACAAGATCAGTCGCAAATCCGACAATCCGTCCATCACCCGTGACGTCTCGGGCGAGGGCGTGCAGCAGGCCCTGCTGAAGATCATGGAAGGCACGGTGGCCTCCGTTCCTCCCCAGGGCGGCCGCAAGCATCCTCAGCAGGAATTCCTGCAGGTGGACACCACCAACATTCTGTTCATCTGCGGCGGCGCGTTCGCCGGCCTCGACAAGATCATCTCGTCCCGCTCCAAGGGCTCCACCTCCATCGGCTTCCAGGCCAAGGTGGCGCCGCCCGAGGATCGCCGGCCCGGCGAGGTGTTCCGCGAGGTCGAGCCCGAGGATCTGCTGAAGTACGGCCTCATCCCCGAGTTCATCGGCCGCCTGCCCGTGCTGGCGACGCTGGGTGACCTCGACGAGGAGGCGCTGAAGAAGATCCTCTCCGAGCCGAAGAACGCCCTGGTCAAGCAGTACCAGCGGCTGTTCGAGATGGAGAGCGTGGACCTCACCATCCACGAGGAGGCCCTTGGTGCCATCGCCCGCAAGGCGATCGAGCGCAAGACCGGCGCCCGTGGCCTCAGGTCCATCATGGAAGGCATCCTGCTGGACACCATGTTCGATCTCCCCGGTCTGGAAGGGGTCGAAGAGGTGGTCATCAGCCGGGAAGTCGTCGAGCAGAACGCGCGCCCGCTGTACATCTACGCCGATCGCGTCGGCGACGCGGGCGCCAGTGCGTGACGTGTCGGGCCCCGCGCCTCTCCCCAGAC
>JAEWBL010000397.1 GCA_023391175.1 Pseudomonadota bacterium | reverse complement strand
TCCGGAAGCCTATGCGCCCGAATTGAGCCCGCGCGTCTATGAGCGGCTGCGGACGCTCGCCCGGCGGGTGCTCGCCAGCGGATATACGGTCATTGTGGATGCGGTTCATGCGCGCCCGGAGGAGCGGGACGCCATCGAGCAGGTGGCGAAGGATGCGGGCGTGCCGTTCTCAGGCCTCTGGCTCGACGTACCGGTGGAAGAATTGGTGCGGCGGGTCAGCGCCCGCACGGGCGATGCGTCAGACGCGGATGCCACCGTGGTGCGCCACCAGCTTGGCTATGACCTTGGCAAGATCCGCTGGACGACTCAGGAGCCGCGCCTCAGCACTTCCCCTGCGGCTCGGGCTTCGGATTGACGCCGGAAACCGTATCCGGCTGGCGCGTGGGCGATGCCGGCGTGCCGGCGTGGGGCGTGAGGCCGGTATAGGAGCCGCCGGTGCCGCCGCTCCAGGCGGTGGAGCCTTCGCTGCCGGGCTTGGTGCCGGAATCCGGCCCGTGCGCGGGGGGCGTCGCAGCGGTGTGGGGTGGCTCCTCACAGGCGCCGGTCTGTGCCGCAGGCGTCTGCGTCTGGGCCGAGGCCGGGGCGGGGACGCCGGATGCCAGAAGAAACATGATGCCGCCGACGATGGCCGTGGCACAGATCCGCGCCGTCCGCGGGGACGGCAGCACGACGGGAGACGGGCGCCGGGGCGCCGCCGAATAGGCGTTCAAGGCGTCGGAATAGGGCATGTCCGTTCTCCTTCCGTTGGGAGAACGACCTGCCACGCCGCATGGTTCCTCGATTCCTGTGCCGGCTTCCCGTCGCGGCGCAGCTTTCGGCCTCAGCCGGCGATGCGCACCCGCCCCGGGCCGGCCTCCACGCGGCCGATGCGCGCCGCAGCCGGATATCCCGCCGCGCGGATGTCGGCGAGAAGCCGATCGGCCTCTTCCGGCGCGCAGGCCACCAGCAGGCCGCCAGAGGTCTGCGGATCGGTAAACAGGTGGCGCTGCCAGTCAGGCGTGCCTTCGGGAAGATCCACCTCGGCGCCGTAGCTCGCCCAATTGCGGTGCGAGGCGCCGGTGACGAAGCCCTGCTGCACCAGCGCCTCCGCCTCCGAGAGCCAGGGCAGCGCGGCGCGCTCGATCACCAGCGTGGCGCCCGAGCCGCGCGCCATCTCCAGCCCGTGACCGAGGATGCCGAAGCCGGTCACGTCGGTCATGGCGCTCACTGCCTCTTCCTTTCCGAGGGTCGCGCCGACGCGGTTCAGCTTCGTCACGGAGGCGATCATCTCGTCATAGGCGACGGCGGAGAGCGCCTCCTTCTTGAAGGCGGCGGAATAGACGCCGACACCCAGCCCCTTGGTGAGAATGAGCGCATCGCCCACGCGCGCCGTGGAATTGCGGCGCAGCCGCGCCTTGGGCGCCCGGCCGATGACGGCGAGGCCATAGACCGGCTCCGGGCAGTCGATGGAATGGCCGCCCGCCACCGGGATGCCCGCCTCGGCGCAGATGGCCTGCCCGCCTGCGAGGATGGCGCGCACGGTGGCGGTGTCGATCTTGCCCAGCGGCATGCCGAGGATGGCGAGGGCCATCAGCGGCTCGCCGCCCATGGCGTAGACATCCGAGATGGCATTGGTGGCGGCGATGCGGCCGAAATGGTCGGGATCGTCCACCATGGGCATGAAGAAATCGGTGGTGGCGATGATGGCGGTCTCGCCGTCGAGATCGTAGGCCGCCGCGTCGTCCCCCGTCTCGGTGCCCACCAGCAGCCGCTCGAACGGCCCGCCCGGCACCTGCCCCGCCAGCAGCTCCTGCAGCACGGACGGCGCGAGCTTGCAGCCGCAGCCGCCGCCATGTGCGAGGCTGGTGAGGCGCACCGGCGCGGGCTGGGCGGGAGAAGCGTGGGGCACGTCGAGCATGGGATGGGTTCTCGAAAGGAGGTCGGCCGCGGGGCCGGAAACAATGTCCCCGCCGGGCGGCGCTGAGCGCCGCCACGGCGAGGACCACGCCCTGACCGGCGTCTGCGTCACACCGCGATTTCAGCGGCGCGAATGGTGTATTTGAAATTGTCCGGGTCGAGGCAGTCGAGGAGGCCGCCGGCGCTGACGGCCTGCGGATACATCAGGAAGCCGAGGTGCGGCCCGTCGAAGCCGGGCAGCGCCACGTCGTGCGCCGTGTTGTAGGCGAACCAGTTGCCCTCCCACGATCCGAACAGCGCCTTGCGCGCGGCGACCACCTTGGGATCGTCGATGGCGAGCTTGCCCGGGGGCTCCTCCAGCACCACCTTGCGCACGTCGGCGGGGTCCATGGGGGTCCAGCCGAACTCGGAGAGGAACACCTCGGCCCGGCAGTGCTGCGCCTTGGTGACGATCTCGGAATTGGCGCCGAGGCTCTTGTAGCCGAAGCGCGAGGGCACCACGCGCAGGCCGTAGACATCGCGCGCCGGAATGCCCTGCGCCCGCACGAGGCCGACGAACAGCGCGTTGAGATCGGCGCACTTGCCGCCGAGATCGCCGCTCTTCAGCAGCGCCGCGATATCGCCGATGCCGCAGCCGCGGGTGGCGGGGTTGCGATAGGTGTTCTCGACGATCCACTGGAAGATCGCGCCCACCTTCTCCAACTCGGTGTCCTTGCCGGCGACGATCTTGTCGGACGTCGCCTTCACGATGCCGTCGGTGGGGATGAGATCGGTGGCCTCGGTGTTGCGGCGGCGATCGTCCGCGGAAAGCGGGGTGGGCTTGCCGGGCTTCGTGAGGTCCACGGCGAAGTCGCGGGTGGTGGCGCGGCTGATGAGTTCCACCTTCGGCGCCGGCTCGCCCTCGGCCCAGGCGACATGCAGCATGTCGGCGCCGGAGCGGGCGTCGCGCACGATCTTGGCGCTCTTGGCGTTCGTGGTCCAGCTGTTCTCGCCGGGCTTGAACCAGTCCGGATTGGAGAAGGAGGCCACCGGCAGCCAGGCCTGCACCGTGCCGGCCGGCTTCAGGATCTCCACCGTGGTGGTGATCTGGAAGCTGCGCCAATTGCCCACCGTGGGGGCGAACACGCGCGTCTCGGGGGCCGCCTGCGCGAAGGCCGCGCGGGGCAGGATGGCTGCAGCGCCGGCGAGCGCGCCGGCCTTCAGAAGATCGCGACGGGTGGTCATCGGGTCTGTTCTCCCTGGAACTCTTTCGGCTGGGTTCTTGTGGAGGCCCCCCCCCCGGCCGTGATCGCGGCGGGGGTTTCGGGATCGGCCCAGTCCACTTCGCCCTCATGGGCGAGCGCGAGACGGCCGGAGATCACGACGAAGCTCGCCGGCAGGAGGCTGACGCCCCAGCCCCGCGCCGCTGCGCGGTTCTGGTCGAGCAGGACCGGGCCGGGCGCGGCGCCGGCGCTTCCCTCGGCGAAGAAGCGGCGGATGCGGTCGGCGGGCTCGGCCACGTCCACCAGCAGCACGCGCACGCCGCTCAAGCGGGCGAAACCGGCGAGGGCGGGAAGCTCGGTGCGGCAGGGCGCGCACCAGGTGGCGAAGAAATGCACGATGGTCGGCGGCGCGTCCGCGGCGAGGCTCACCACCCCGCCGTCGAGCGAATCGAGGGTGAGCGCGGGAGCGGGCGGCCAGCCCTCGACGGTCGCCAGCAGCCCCGGCGGGGCGCGCTCCTCCTCCGCCGCAGGTGCGGCGCACAGAGGGGTGGCCACCAGAACGAGGGCGAGCGCCAGCGCCCCGCGCGCCGGGCGTGGCACGACGGACCCGAGGCCCCGCAGGCGATGCAGCGGCGCGGGAAGTCCTGTATCCGGATGGATAGATTGTGCGCCCCGTCCCGCGGGAGCCGATCCGACCTTCACGCCGGCACTCTGCGTCAGGGTCACGAGCGCGGTCAACGCTCCTTTCCGTGATGTCCGCCACGCTTCGGCAGCGCACAATCAAGCCGAGCCGCAAAACCATATTCCGTTACGGAATAAGCGGTAGCATGGACACGGCGCCTTCGGCATCGCAACATGCGACAACAAGGCGATTTTCGTTCAAACACGCGGAGTTGCGCGGGCCTAAATTGACATCATTCCAGTTCCAAAATACCGTCCGCTCACGCTGGGTGATCCAGCCCCCGGAGCGGCCCGAAGGCCGCCCGAAACCGTCCCCGGTCGGGGCACGAAAGGTCGGAGGTTTCCTTCGATGAACATGGAGCTCTCGCGGCGCCAGTTTTTGAAAACGGCGGGCGCGGGCGTGGCGGGAACGACGCTGGGCGCGTTGGGATTCGGTCCCATCGAGGAGGCCCTGGCCTCCACCATCAAGCCCTTCCGCCTCGTCAACACCACCGAGGTGCGCAACACCTGCACCTACTGCTCGGTGGCCTGCGGCATCCTCATCTTCTCCAAGGGCAATCTCGCCAAGGGCGAGAAGGCGGACATCACCCATATCGAGGGTGACACCGACCACCCCACCAACCGCGGCACGCTCTGCCCGAAGGGCGCGGCCCTGCTCGACATCGTGAAGTCCGAGCAGCGCCTCAAGCAGCCCATGATCCGGCGCGCGGGCTCCGACAAGTTCGAGAAGATTTCCTGGGACGAGGCGCTCGACAAGATCGCCAAGGCCATGAAGGCGGACCGCGACGCCAACTTCATCGCCAAGAACCAGGACGGCGTGACGGTGAACCGCTGGCTCACCACCGGCTTCCTCGCCGCCTCCGCCACCACCAATGAAACCGCGTTCGCCACCTACAAGGTCGTGCGCTCAACCGGAATTCTGACTTTCGACAATCAGGCGCGCGTCTGACACGGCCCCACGGTGTCCAGTTTGGGCCCAACTTTTGGCCGTGGCGCGATGACCAATTCGTGGACCGATATCAAGAACACGGATCTGGTCGTCATCATGGGCGGCAATGCCGCCGAAGCGCACCCGTGCGGATTTAAGTGGGTCACGGAGGCGAAGGCCACCCGTGGCGCCAAGCTCGTTGTCGTGGACCCGCGCTTCACGCGCTCGGCCGCGGTGGCGGACTATTACGCCCCGATCCGGCAAGGCACCGACATCGCCTTCCTGCTGGGCGTCATCAACTACCTGATCCAGAACGACAAGATTCAGTGGGACTATGTGAAGGCGTTCACCAACGTCGGCTACATCGTCAAGGAAGGCTTCGGGTACCAGGACGGCCTGTTCACGGGCTATGACGAGATGAAGCGGGACTACAACCGCTCCACCTGGGACTACGAGATCGGCCCGGACGGCTATGCGGTCGTGGACGACACGCTCCAGCATCCCCGCTGCGTCTTCAACCTTCTGAAGCAGCACGTCTCCGTCTACACGCCGGAGATGGTCGAGCGCATCACGGGCACGCCCAAGGACAAGTTCCTGAAGGTGGCGTCCATGATGGCGGAGTGTTCGTCGCCCACCAAGACGATGACCTCCATGTACGCGCTCGGCTGGACCCAGCATTCCAAGGGCTCGCAGAACATCCGCTGCATGGCGATGATTCAGCTGCTCCTTGGCAATATCGGCGTGCGCGGCGGCGGCATGAACGCCCTGCGCGGGCATTCCAACATCCAGGGCCTCACCGACATCGGCCTGATGTCCAACCTGATCCCGGGCTATCTCACGATCCCGACGGAGAAGGAGCCGGACTTCAACGCCTACATGTCGACGCGCGGTTTCAAGCCGCTGCGTCCCAACCAGATGAGCTACTGGCAGAACTACAAGAAGTTCTTCGTGTCGTTCCAGAAGGCCATGTGGGGTGCGTCGGCGACGGCGGACAACAACTGGGCCTACGACTACCTGCCGAAGCTCGACGTGCCGTCTTACGACATCCTGCGCGCGTTCGAGATGATGAAGCAGGGGAAGATGAACATCTACTTCTGCCAGGGCTTCAACCCGCTGCAGGCCTTCCCCAACAAGGCCAAGCTCGCGGAAGCGCTCGGCAAGCTCAAGCTCCTCGTGATCATGGATCCGCTGGAGACCGAGACCGCGCGCTTCTGGGAGAACCACGGCGTCTACAACCAGGCCGATCCGTCGAAGATCCAGACGGAAGTCATCCAGCTGCCCACCACCTGCTTCGCCGAGGACAACGGCTCGCTGGTGAATTCGGGCCGCTGGCTGCAATGGCACTGGGCCGCCGGGACCCCTCCGGGCGAGGCCAAGACGGACATCTACATCATGGCGCAGCTCCATCTGCGCCTGAAGGAGATGTACAAGAAGGACGGCGGCGCGTTCCCCGATCCCATCGTCAACCTGACGTGGAACTACAAGGACCCGCACGAGCCCTCGCCCGACGAGCTTGCGAAAGAGCTCAACGGCTACGTGGTCTCGGACGTGCTCGACCCCAACGACCCCACCAAGAAGGTCCTTGAGGCGGGCAAGCAGGTTCCGACGTTCGGCGTGCTGCGCGACGACGGCACCACTGCGGCGGGCTGCTGGATCTATTCCGGCTGCTACACCGAGGCGGGCAACATGATGGCGCGCCGGGACAATTCCGATCCCGACGACACCGGCGCCTACCTGAAGTGGTCGTTCGCCTGGCCGGCGAACCGCCGCATCATCTACAACCGCGCGTCCGCCAACATCGACGGCAAGCCGTGGGACGACACCCGCAAGCTGATCTGGTGGGACGGGGCCAAGTGGACGGGCTACGACGTGCCCGACATCGCCCCCACCGCCAAGCCGCAGGATGTGGGCCCGTTCATCATGAACCCGGAAGGCGTCTCCCGCCTGTTCACCCGGGGCATGATGCGGGACGGACCGTTCCCGGTGCATTACGAGCCGTTCGAGAGCCCGGTCGCCAACCTGATCGCCCCCAAGGTGCGGGGCAACCCGGTGGCGCGCGTGTTCAAGGACGACTTCGCCCAGTTCGCCGACGTGGCGTCGAAGGAGTTCCCCTATGCGGCGACCTCCTACCGGCTCACCGAGCACTTCCACTACTGGACGAAGAACAACCACGTGAATTCGGTGCTCCAGCCCGAGTTCTTCGTGGAGATCTCCGAGCAACTGGCGAAGGAGAAGTCGATCCAGAACGCCGGCTGGGTCCGCGTGTGGTCGAAGCGGGGCTCCGTCTTCGCCAAGGCCTACGTGACCAAGCGCATCCGTCCCCTGATGGTGGACGGCAAGCCCATCCACGTCGTCGGCATCCCCATCCACTGGGGCTTCGTCGGCGCCGCCAAGAAGGGCTTCCCGGCCAACGTGCTCACCCCGTTCGTGGGTGACGCGAACATCGAGACGCCGGAGTTCAAGGCGTTCCTCGTCAACATCGAGCCCTCCACCGGGCCGGTGGCGTAAGGAAAAGGAGAACCAGCCATGTTTCCTCCGATTCCGAACCCCACCACCGCCCCCGTGGCGCCCAAGCTGAGCGATGCGGACCTCGTCCGCCGCTCGGCCTCCGGTTCCCCCTCGCAGGTCGAGTTCAAGGAGCCGGTGGCCAAGCTCATCGACGTGTCGAAGTGCATCGGCTGCAAGGCCTGCCAGGCGGCGTGCCTCGAATGGAACGAGCTCCATGAGGAGATCGGCACCTTCAACGGCACCTACACCAACCCGCCGGACCTGACGCCCGCTTCGTTCACGCTCATGCGCTTCACCGAGTGGGTGAACCCCGAGACCGACAATCTCGAATGGCTCATCCGCAAGGACGGCTGCATGCACTGCGCCGATCCGGGCTGCCTGAAGGCCTGCCCGGCGCCCGGCGCCATCGTGCAGTATTCCAACGGCATCGTGGACTTCGACCACGCCAAGTGCATCGGCTGCGGCTATTGCGTGAAGGGCTGCCCCTTCAACATCCCGCGCATCTCGCAGGTCGATCACAAGGCCTACAAGTGCACGCTGGGCTCGGACCGCGTGGCGGTCGGCCAGGGTCCCGCCTGCCAGAAGGCATGCCCCACCCAGGCCATCGTCTTCGGCACCAAGACGCAGATGAAGCAGTGGGCCGAGGGCCGCATCAAGGATCTGAAGTCCCGCGGCTACAAGAATGCGGGCCTGTACGATCCGCCCGGCGTGGGCGGCACGCACGTGATGTACGTGCTGCAGCACGCCGACAAACCCTCGATCTATGCGGGCCTGCCGGACAATCCGCGCATCAGCCCCATCGTCGAGGCGTGGAAGGGCGTGACCAAGTATGTGGGCCTCGGCGTCATGGGCTTCGCCGCCCTCGCCGGCGCGCTGCATTACCTCGTCAACGGCGCCAACAAGGTGTCGCCGGAAGACGAGGCGAACGCCGAGAAGCTGGCGGCTGAGAAGCTGTCGTCCGGAGGCCGCTCATGAGCGCACCCTACGATCTGGAGAAAGGCGACGCGGTTCATCCGGGTCGCCCGGTGCAGGTGGACCGCTACACGGTGGGCGCCCGCATCAACCACTGGGTGACGGCCATCAGCCTGATCCTGCTGGCGATCTCGGGCCTCGCCCTGTTCCACCCCAGCCTCTACTTCCTCACCGGCCTGTTCGGCGGCGGGCAGATGACGCGCACCATCCATCCCTGGATCGGCGTCGTGCTCTTCTTCTCCTTCGCCGGCATGTTCCTGCGCTTCTGGAAGGCCAACCTCTGGAAGAGCGAAGACGGCACCTGGATGCGCCGCATCCGCGACGTCATCGCCGGCCATGAGGAGAAGCTGCCGGAGCTCGGCAAGTACAATGCCGGGCAGAAGATGGTGTTCTGGGGCATGAGCCTGCTCATCGCGGTGCTCATCACCTCGGGCGTGGTGATCTGGCAGGTCTATTTCGCCTCCTACACCACCATCGAGCAGCAGCGCATCGCGCTTCTGGTGCATGCGCTGGCGGCGGTGGCGATCATCTGCGTGTGGATCGTCCACGTATACGCTGCCATCTGGGTCAAGGGCACCATCAGCGCCATGACCCGTGGACAGGTGACGGGCGGCTGGGCGTGGCGGCACCACAGGAAGTGGTTCCGCGAGCTGGTCGGCTCCCGCAAGTCGGGCACCCGCGGGACTCCCGCGGAATAGGTCTTGGCTCTATAATGGCCTCCCGGCCGCCGCGTGCGACCGGGAGGTTCATGCCCGTCCACGTGACCCGTGAGGTTCGTGAGGTCCATCATGTCGCGTACCTTCGGCCCCGCGTCGGCGCCCATTCCCGATCCCTCCGTGCTGGAGGGCGTGACCGCCCCGACCTTCGCCTATCTGCCGGACCCCTCGACCCTGTTCGCGCGCCGCGGGGCGCGGTTCCGGCATCTGGCGCAGAACCATCCCCTGTCGCCCTATCTCACCTTCCTCGCCGGCCTCAGCGAGGCGCAGCACGCCGCCATCGCCGCGACGCCCGCGCCCGAGCCGGTGGAGGCCGCCCGGGTCGAGCGCGCCCGCGCCAACGAGATGCCGCCCCTCGACCGCAGCCATTTCACCCCCGACGCCGCATTCGACACCCTGTTCGAACGGGCGCTGGCCGAGGCGACCAAGATCGAGCAGCCGGAAGCCGCCCGCACTGCGCTGGAGCGGGTGCGCATGGCCTCCGACGTGGCGCGCGGCGAGATGATCCGCAACGTGCTCGCCTCCTCCATCCCGGAAGAAGCGCTGGCCGAGCACCTCTATGTGGCGGCGGCGCTGGAAGCCCATTTCGCCCGCCTCGCGTCGGAGCTTGACGCCACAAGGCTCGTGCCGGTGGGCGATGGCGTATGCCCCACCTGCGGCGGGCCGCCGGTGGGCAGCCTCATCGTCAACTGGCCCACTTCCCACGGCGCGCGCTACTGCGCCTGCGCCTTGTGCGGCACGCTGTGGAATTTCGTGCGGGTGCGCTGCACCGCCTGCGGCTCCACGGCCGGCATCGGCTATCAGGAGGTGGAGGGCGGCAACGGCGCGGTGAAGGCCGAGACCTGCGATACCTGCCACGCCTATTCCAAGGTGTTCTATCTCGCGCAGGACGACGGCCTCGATCCCGTCGCCGACGACGTGGCGAGCCTCGCCCTCGACATCAAGCAGAAGGAAGGCCCCTACCGGCGCGCCGCCTTCAATCCCTTCCTCCTCGGCTATTGAGGCGCGGGATGACGAACGCCCCGGCGGCCCTCGCCCCCGCTC
>JAEWBL010000288.1 GCA_023391175.1 Pseudomonadota bacterium | reverse complement strand
CCGCTCACCCTGCACACCGGTCGGCGTGGCGGCCTCCGCCGGCTGCGGCGGCGCCTGCCAGTCGGCGCCGGGAAATCCGCCGCCGCCCGGGGGCACCCGCCGCCCGCCGGGGATGGGGCGGATGACGGTACGGTCGGACGTGCGGAAGGGATCGTCCTCGGTCACGATGTCACCTCGCGGATTGCCCAGAGGTCCATCTCGATTTGCGGAAAGTCGCCGGCGACATGCACGGCAAAGCCGCTGGAGGACCGCATGGCCTCCCACTGCGGGCCGTGTCGCTCGAACTCGAAATAGACCTTGCCGGCATGGTAGGGGATCTGGCGCGGCGCCACCTGGAGCGGCCGAAGCTGGATGCCGCGCGATGCCGAGGTGATGAGATCCCGGATCTGCTCGCCCGGACCGATCTTGACCTGTCCGGGGAAGGTGCGGCGCAGCGTCTCCGCCGGCACGTCGGCGCGCACGGCCAGAACGAAATTGCAAGTGGACAGCAGCGTGCGGTCTGTCATGGCCGCGTACCAAAGGCCGAACTTGGTCTGCTGGAGCACCAGCGGAATGGCCGAGGATTCGATCATGGTGGTCAGCGCGTGCCGCAGCTCGGTCATCACCGGTGCGAAGGTCGCTTGTAGGTCGTCGTGCCGGTAGACGCCGAAGGCCAGCGGGCGCCGGCTGCGTGCGGTAAAGGTCGCCAATTCCCCGGCGATCTGCACGGCGGCGGCGTAGAAGTCCACCGGGTGCAACGCCGCAAGGCGGGCGAGGTGCGCCATCAGCGGCTCATAGCGGTTCAACGCCAGCAGCAAAAGGTAGTCGCCGAACTCCGCCACACCTTTGACGCCAGCTTCCGAGACGCGGCCGGCCAGCATGTCGGCACGCTGGTGCATCAGCCCCTGCAGCTCGTCGAGGAAACCGATGAGGATGGACGACGCTGCGGTGGTCAGGCAGGGCGGAATGTAGCGGTCGTCGAGCACGACCGAGCGGTCGGGCCGCACCTCGACGACGCGGGCCAGCCCGATGCAGATCCTGTCGTCGCGCGGGTCGCTTTCCAGTGCCAAGCGCAGGCGCAGGCGCCCGACATGCAGGCGAGCCCGTCCGCCGGTTCCAGCCACCCCGTCCGCCACCTCCACCTCGCTGGCGCAGTAGCGGGTGACGCTCTCTGCGGTCTCCCCCATCTCCACCTCGGCGGCGCCGGGGTGCGCGACCGGCAGCGTCAGGAAGACCATGCAGTCGCGGATGTTCTCCGGCAGTTCGATGGCCGGCGGCGGCGGCGCGTCCTCGGGAATGGAGAAGGGAGTGCCATCCTCCAGCACGCCGCTGCACCGGATCAGCGCGAAGCGTCCGGTGGTCAGCAAATCGCGGTTGATCTCCAGGCGGCTGACCCCCCATGGGAAAGGCCGCAGATTGCCGACGCGGGCGCGGACCAGATGCTCCACATAGCGATCGGCCTGCTGAAAATGCTGGGGCAGAATGAACATGCCCTCAGACCAGACCACCTTGTTATCCCCGGACATTCACAAACGCTCCCCTCAACGGATGCTGCTACGGATGGCCGGAGCGACTGACGGCGGCGGCTTATCTGTTCCCGTCGCCCGGCCGCGCGGACGGCGCCCCGCCGGGCGCAGGAGCGGGCGGGGAGTCGGACAGGAGGTGGATTTGCTGCTCGTAAGCCTGGGAGAACCCGCGCCCGAACAGCGACTGAAAGTCGTCCTCCGCCTCGGCGGCGATCTGGCCGTACAGCTCCTCATAGAGCTCCCAATAGCGCGAACGGCGCGCCGTCGGCAGGATGGTTGCCAGGAGTGACTGCCTCTCCAGACGCTCCTTAAGCATCTGAGGGTCGAAGCGGCGCAGCAGGGTGCCCAACGCGGCCCGCATTCCAATGGACGCCGCCAGCTCGTGCCGCTGAATGTCCTCAAATGCCTGCCGCACCGCTGCTTCGGCCGAGAGATAGCCAGGCCGGACCGCGCGGAGGAGCTGTTGCATTGCCTGGTCGGCGTCCACCGAGAATTTCAAAGGATTGTTGTTCGTGGCGGCGATGACCGTGCGGTCGATCCGGAACTCGTTCTTCAGACTGGCACGCACGGCCAGCAGATTGCGCAATCCCTCGACCATCAGGCGATAGGTCGCTCCGGTCGCGCGCAACACCGCAGCGGGGTCCTCGCCAGACAGCATGGAGGGATTGAGCCCTGCCCCCGCCAAAAATGCTGCGAGCAGGACCGCGTCGCCGCTCTCGCCGGGCGCAGCCGGCCCGGCAGACCGCGGTTCCGGTGGCGGCGGTGGGTCCGACGCTCTGACGGCCGTTTGTGCGGCCTGACCCTGCACAGCCGCTGGGGTCGGCTCCGGTGTCGACTCGTTCAGCCTCAAGAACCAGTCATCCGGCAGCGCGTCGATCGGGTCCGACGGGCGGAAATACGCAGTCTCCAGTGGAACGTGGTCCGGTTCGGTCGCCGGTGCATGGGAGGGCGCGCGCGCGCCGGAAAGGGCAGGAAACACGGCCTCATTGGCGTCGAAGGGAGAGGAGCCGGCGTCTTGAAATCCGCCGTCATCCCACGGCTCCACACCCGGAGACCGAGCCGCCTGTTGCAGCTCGACCGACATCTCGTAATCCCCAAGGGCGATCACGTCTCCGTCCGCAAGCACAACCGAGCGGTCCCGCCCGATCGGCTGACTGTCATGGTTATGGAAAACCCCATTCGAGCTGGTGTCGGTCAGGAGATAGAGACTGTCCGCCCATGCGATGCGGAAATGCTGTTTCGACAGAATGCATTCTGTATCCGGCAATACCCAGTCGCAGGAATTGCCACGTCCCACCAGCAGTCCGGTATGATAGAGCGTGCGCGACGCTCCGAGCAGCCGCCCTTTTGTTATCCGTAGAGTTAACATTTCATGCCGACCCGCTCTCTGCTGACGCTGCAAAGTCAAGGCATCGCTTATTTTTCTTTGGCACCGCTGACTTATCAATCAACAGACTGTATAGTCTATATTGACAGCGGAGCGCCAGAGGGATTATTCCGGTAAAAGGTGAATGGGTTGGAGCATGAGATCATGTTGCTACACCCAAATCAGGTGGAGTTGTTTCTATACATAAGGGGTAGCCCAAATATACGCAGAAAACCAAAGCCATATCTGCGGAAGAACAGTAAGACATGTTGGGCATTGTTTGCTTGAATAGGTTGTCTGTCAAAATGAAGATGAGCTGCATGTAAAGCATCGCCATAAGGACGAGCGCGCTGAGTAACCATAGCATTGATGTCGAAATCAAATGTTTTGGGAGGGGTGCGTTGACCGGAGATATCGTCGATTTAGGCAAACTGTTACAGCAGATCAGCGCCGAGCACCCATCCGGTGAGGATTGCGGCTACGATGCGACATTCATTGATCTTGAGCGGAAGGCAGACGGACAGCCGGAACGCCAGATCGGCACGGTGATCCAGCCGGCCACGCCGCCGGATTGGCGTGAAGTCCTGCGGCTTTGCCTCGATCTCTTCGAACGCACCAGGGACATCCGCATCGCCTTGTACCTGTGCCGTGCACTGCTCGGTCTGCATGGCCTGCCGGGGCTTGCGTCCGGCCTTGAGGTGTTCCTCGGGCTCGTAGAGCGTCATTGGCCGACGCTTTACCCGCAGCTCGACCCTGACGACGACGACCCCATCGAGCGCGTGAACATCGTGGCGGGGCTGGCCGACACCGACACCATGCTCCGGCCGCTCCGGGACACCCACCTGGTATCGGCCCGCGCCGTCGGCCGTTTCACATTGCGGCAAATTGTTGCAGCCGGCGCGGCGAACCCGCCCGAGGGCACTCCTGATCTTGCTCTCATCAATGCCGCCTTCCTGGAGTGCGATGTGGACGAGCTGCGCACCACGGCAGAGGCGGCAAAGCGGGCGTTGGATCTCGCCCGCCGCATCGAAGCGGCGGTGACCGACCAGGTCGGCGTCTCCAACGCACCGGACCTGTCCGCCCTGGTTGCTGTGCTGAGCGATGCAAACACGGTGCTGGAGCCGCGTTTGGCAGCGCGGGAGTCCGGTGCTGGTGCCGATGCAGATGGCCGCGCTGGAGCAGCGGGCGTCACCGGCGCCGTCCCGATGGCAACGGCAGTCACCATGGCGCGGCAGGCGCACACTGTTCAGATGGTCGGCTTCGGGACGCTGGGCTCGCGTGCGGACTGTGTGCAGGCGCTCGACAAGATTGCCGAGTACTTCAGCAAGAATGAGCCGTCCAGTCCGGTTCCGCTTCTGCTGCTGCGCGCCAAGCGCCTGATCGGCATGAACTTCATGGACCTTCTCCTGGACCTCACTCCCGACGGGGTGAGCCAGTTCGAAACCATCAGTGGGCGCCGCCGGGACGATTGACGCCCCGCGGGTCCGACGCGCCCCGTCCCCGCACGGCGGCCAGCAGACTGGGAAGAGGAACAGAGCTATGGCGACACAAAGCAGTCAGAAGTTCATCGCCCGCAATCGGGCTCCGCGCGTGCAGATCGAGTACGACGTCGAGCTTTATGGCGCACACAAGAAGGTGCAGCTCCCGTTTGTCATGGGGGTGATGGCCGATCTGAGCGGGAACCCGGCCGAACCGCTGCCTGGGGTGAACGACCGCAAGTTCCTCGACATCGACATCGATAACTTCAACGACCGCCTGAAGGCGATGAAGCCGCGTGTCGCCTTCCAGGTGCCGAACACCCTGTCGGGCGAGGGCAATCTCAGCGTCGACATCACGTTCGAGAGCATGGACGACTTCTCCCCGGACGCGGTCGCCCGCAAGGTCGAGCCACTGCGCAAGCTTCTGGAGGCACGCAGCCAGCTCGCCAACCTGCTGACCTACATGGACGGCAAGTCCGGCGCCGAGGAGCTGATCCAGAAGGCGCTGGGCGACCCGGCGTTGCTGAAATCGCTGGCGTCCGCGCCGAAGCCCGGCGACGCCAACTCCTCCGAAACCCCGGCCGAGGGCTGACCGCCATGACCGAGACCAGCATCGCCGCCCAAGGCAATATCGCCGCCATCGGCGACCGCGACGAGTTCTCCGCACTGCTCCAGAAGGAGTTCAAGCCCCGCAGCGACCACGCCCGTTCGGAGGTCGAAAAAGCGGTGCGGACTCTCGCCGAGGAGGCCCTGCGTTCCGCCAGCGTGGTATCGGGTGAAGCGGTCAAGACGATCCAGTCGATCATCGCCGAGATCGACAGGACGCTGAGCGAACAGATCAACCACATCCTGCACCATGAGGCGTTCCAGACCCTGGAAGGCTCCTGGCGTGGGCTGCACCATCTCGTCAACAACACCGAAACCGACGAGATGCTGAAGATTCGCGTCATGAACATCTCCAAAAAGGAGCTGGGCAAGACGCTGAAACGCTTTAAGGGCACGGCCTGGGACCAGAGCCCGGTCTTCAAGAAGCTGTACGAGGAGGAGTTCGGCCAGCTCGGCGGTCAGCCTTACGGCTGCCTGGTCGGTGACTATCACTTCGACCACAGCCCGCCCGATGTCGAGATGCTGGGCCAGATCGCGCAGGTCGCGGCGGCGTCGCACTCGCCATTCATCGCCGGCGTGTCACCCACCACGTTGCAGATGGACAGCTGGCAGGAGCTGAGCAATCCGCGCGACCTGACCAAAATCTTCCAGACGCCGGAATACGCGTCCTGGCGCTCACTGCGCGAAAGCGAGGATTCGCGTTACATCGGCCTCGCGATGCCGCGCTTCCTGTCTCGCCTGCCCTATGGCGCGAAGACCAACCCGGTCGAGGCGTTCGACTTCGAAGAGGAGGTCGAGGGCGCCGATCACCGCAATTACGTGTGGTCGAACTCGGCCTATGCGATGGCAACCAACATCAACCGCTCCTTCAAGGAGTATGGTTGGGTGTCGCGCATCCGCGGCATCGAATCCGGTGGCGCGGTGGAGGGCCTGCCGGTCCACAGCTTCCCGACCGACGACGGCGGCGTGGACATGAAGTGCCCAACCGAGATCGCCATCAGCGACCGTCGCGAGGCCGAGTTGGCCAAGTGCGGCTTCATGCCGCTGATCCACAAGAAGAACACTGACTTCGCAGCCTTCATCGGCGCGCAGTCGTTGCAAAAGCCGACCGAGTATGAGGACCCGGACGCGACAGCCAACGCCAATCTGGCAGCGCGGCTGCCGTATCTCTTTGCAACCTGCCGCTTTGCTCATTACCTGAAGTGCATCGTCCGCGACAAGGTCGGTTCCTTCAAGGAGCGCGCGGAGATGGAGCGCTGGCTGGGCGACTGGATCCTCCAATATGTGGATGGCGATCCCGCCAACTCCAGCGAAACCACCAAGGCGCAGAAGCCGCTCGCTGCGGCGGAGGTCGTCGTGGAGGAGGTCGAGGGTAACCCCGGCTACTACACGTCCAAGTTCTTCTTGCGCCCGCACTATCAGCTCGAAGGCCTGACCGTGTCGCTGCGGCTCGTCTCCAAGCTGCCGTCCGGCAAAGGCGCCTGACGCTCTGACGGCGCTCCGCCCTTGGCAAGCGGCGCGCCGTGCGCATTCCCCAATCCTGCGCCGCAATCGCTGACGAAACGGAGATCGCACCCATGGCTTACGACGTATTTATTGATATTGATGGCATTCAGGGCGAGTCCATGGACTCCAAATACAAGGACAAGATCGCCGTGCGCAGCTTCTCCTTCGGGGTGGCGCAGGCGGGCACCTTTTCGCACAACAGCGGCGGCGGTGCCGGCAAGGCCGACTTCTCGGCCCTGAAGATCCTGAAGCACACCGACAGCGCGTCGCACCTGCTGTTCCTGCATTGCGCGAGCGGCACGCACATCAAGCAGGCCACCGTCATCGTCCGCAAGGCGGGCGGCGAGCAGCGCGACTTCTTCAAGATCCTGCTGAGCGACTTGCTGGTCCAGAGCTTCAACGCGGTCGGCGATCCTCAGGGCCCCGAGAGCCAGCCGCTGGAGGAAGTCACCTTCAACTACTCATCAATCAAGATTTCCTACGCCAAGCAGAAGCAGGACGGCAGCATGGAGGCGTTCAAGGACGCCGGCTGGAGCCTCAAGGAAAACAAGAAACTCTGAGCCCAAGCGGCGCGGCCCCCGTTCCGACGCCGGGGCCGCGCCAGCCCGACCTTCCGACCACACCCCGGCGCCGGCAAGTGGGCCCGGCCCCAAGCGGGAGTTGCAGCATGGACATCGGCGCCACCATCCAGCAGAGCCTGAAGGAGGGCGATCTCACCGCTGCGTTCGAGCACGCCAAGGATCTGGTGCGCAAAGACCCGGCCTGCGCCAAGCCCCGCATCCTGCTGTTCCAGCTTTTTTGCGTTCTCGGTGATTGGGACCGCGCGCTGACCCAACTCAAAATGGCCGGCGATCTCACCGCCGACGCGCTGCCGATGCTCTGCACCTACCGCGAGGTGCTGCCCAGCGAGGCGGTGCGTGCCCGTGTCTTCACCGGCCACCAAACACCTGTGGTGTTCGGCAAGCCCGAGGGCTGGATCGCACTTTTGATGATGGCACTGCGGCTCGACGCCCAGGGCCATGCCGATGATGCGGCGCGCTTGCGCGCCCAGGCCTTCGACGACGCCCCGGCCACCGCCGGCACCATCGACGGCTCTCCCTTTGCCTGGATCGCCGACGGCGACCAGCGCCTCGGCCCGATTCTGGAGGCGGTGGTCAACGGCCGATATCTCTGGATCCCGCTTCATCGCGTTCGCGCCATCGACGTCGAGCCGCCGACCGATCTGCGCGACTGCGTGTGGACCGGCGCCACCGTCACCTTCGTCAATGGCGGCGAGGCCGCTGCGCTGATCCCGACCCGTTATCCCGGCACCACCGACGCAGCCGACCCTCTGCTCAAGCTCGCCCGCAAGACGGAGTGGGTGGAGCGGCCCGGCAATTTGGTGGTTGGGCTGGGGCAGCGCATGGTCGTGACCGATGCGGGTGACTATGCGCTGATGGATGTCCGCCGCATCGAGCTGGATGTCGCGGAGACCCGTGCCCACCCCGTCACCGAGCCTGCTGAACCCGGCCATGGCTGAGCTGACTGTCCAAGAACGGCTGCAGCCCTCCCTGCTCGACCGCCTTCGTGACGACGAACCGGGGGAAAAACGGGAATCGCGCGACCGGCGTGTCCTTTCGTTGCAGCGGCTGCGCGACTGCGTGGTGCGCGACCTGGCTTGGCTGCTCAACGCCAGCAACCTCGGTTGCGAGCTGGACACCGACCTCTATCCCAACATTGCCGCGTCCGTCCTCAACTTCGGCATGCCGCCGCTCGCCGGAACCTCGGGCGTGGGGACTGATGTTGCCCGGCTGGAAGCGATCTTGCACGACGCCATCCTGGCATTCGAACCGCGCATCCTGGCGCAGTCTCTGACCGTCCGGTTGACGCTGCAGAGCGAGGCGCACAACAGCCGCGCCCTGGTCTTCGACATTGAAGGTGAGATGTGGGCACAGCCGGTCCCCATTCGCATCTTCCTGCGCACAGAGGTGGATTTGGAGGTGAGGGTCGTGCGGGTTTCTGACAATGCGGGATTGCGCTGATGCACCCCCGCCTGTTGCGTTATTACGAGGATGAACTCCGTCACCTGCGCGAGATGGGAGCGGAATTCGCTGAGGAATATCCCAAGGTCGCCGGCCGTCTGGCCCTGGAGACGTTTGAATGCGCGGACCCTTACGTCGAGCGGCTGATGGAGGCCTTCGCCTTCCTCACCGCCCGGGTTCAGCTCAAGCTTGACGCGCAGTTCCCTCGCTTCACCAATCATCTGTTGGAAGCGGTCTATCCGCACTATCTGACGCCGACGCCGTCGATGACGGTGGTGCAATTCCGCCCCGACCTGTCCGAAGGGGCACTGGCCACCGGCTTCACCATTCCGGCCCGCGAGACGGTGCTGCGCAGCGTCATCGGCAAGGGGCAGGGCACCGCATGCGAGTACCGCACGGCGCATGATGTGACGCTGTGGCCACTGGAGGTGACCCACGCCGAGTATCTGCCAACCGCCGGAGCGGTGACCGCGCTCGATGTGCCGGACACCCGCGGCGTGCGCGCCGGCCTTCGGCTGCGGCTGAAGGCGACTGCCGGATTGACGTTCGACCAGATGGCGCTTGACCGGCTGCCGCTGTTTTTGTCCGGTGGCGGTGCGGTGGCGGTGGCGATGTACGAACAGCTTCTCGGCAACGCCGTCGCCATGGTGGTCCGTCCGGCCAAGCGTCCGGCACCGTGGCAGGACGTTCTGCGCCCCTCGGCGCTGGCCCGCGTCGGCTTTGCGGGGGAGCAGGCGCTGCTGCCGAGAGTGCCGCAATCGTTCGACGGGTACCGACTGCTTCACGAATATTTCGCCTTTCCCGAGCGCTTCCTGTTCGTCGAGCTGCGCGACCTTGCCCATTCGGTGAGGCGCTGCACAGGGGATGAGCTGGAGATCCTCATCCTCTTCGACCGCGCCGATCGGCGGCTGGAGGGCGTGGTCGACAAGCAGAACGTCGCCCCGTTCTGTGCGCCGGCAATCAACCTGTTCCCGCGCCGCGCCGATCGCATCCATCTGAACACCCGCGACACTGAGCACCACATCGTCCCTGACCGCACACGTCCGCTCGATTTTGAGGTGCATTCTGTGCTGTCGGTGACGGGCTATGGTGCCGGGGCGGAGGGCGAGCAGGAATTCCGGTCATTCTATGCCATGCACGACCGCCACGCCGATTCCGTCGGGCACGCCTTCTACGCGCTGTCGCGCCAGCCGCGCGTGCTGTCAGCCCGGCAGCGGCGTGTTGGCCCGCGGTCCAGCTATATCGGCTCGGAGGTGTTCGTTTCCTTGGTGGATGCCGAGCAGGCGCCGTACAGCCACAGCCTGCGCCAACTCGGCGTGACGACGCTGTGCACCAACCGCGACCTGCCCCTGCACATGCCGGTGGGCAAGCTCAACACCGATTTTTCCATGGACCAGGGCGCGCCTGTCGACACCATCCGCTGCCTTGCTGGACCGACCAAGCCGCGCCCCTCCACCGCCGAGGGAGAGACGGCCTGGCGGCTGATAAGTCACCTGTCGCTCAATTATCTCTCGCTGATCAATACCGACGAGCAGCGCGGTGCAGGCGCCCTGCGGGAGCTGCTGTCGCTGTACGCCGACATGGGTGACGCGGTGTGGCGCAAGCAGATCGAGGGCGTACGCCGTGTTGCCTCCCGCGCCATCGTGCGTCGCGTCCCACATCCCGGCGCGCTGCTCCACGCGCGCGGCCTGGAGATGACGGTTTCGTTTGACGAGCACGCCTTCGATGGCAGCGGCATCTTCCTGCTCGGCGCCGTCCTGGAGGAGTTCTTCGCCAAGCATGTCTCGCTGAACAGCTTCACCGAGACAGTGATCCACAGCACCGAACGTGGGGAGGTGATGCGATGGCCAGCGCGGATCGGCCGCCGCACTCTGTTGTGAACCTGCTGGCCGCGGTGGCGGCCGAGCCTCATCGGTTCGGCCTCTTCCACGCGCTGCGGCTGCTGGAGTGCGCCAACCGCGACCGGCCCCGGCTTGGCCGGCCGGAAACGCGCGTGACGGACGAGCCGGTACGGCTGGGGCAGGAGCCGTCGCTTGACTTCGCCCCATCGACATTGGCCCGCATCAAACATGACGAGGGCGCCCTGCGGTCCTGGCTGCTGGTGTATGGCTTTGGCGTGTTTGGCCCGAACGGCCCATTGCCGCTGCACCTGACCGAGCACGTGCTGGAGCGGCGCCGCTTCCACGGCGACGACACCATCGCCCGCTTCGCCGATATGTTCCATCACCGCCTGATCTCGCTGTTCTACCGAGCCTGGGCCAATGCAGAGCCGACGGTCAGCCATGACCGGCCGGACGCGGACCTTTTCGGCACGTACATCGCCTCGTTGATCGGGTTCGGCATGCCGTCGCTGCGCGACCGTGATGCGCTTCCCGACGCCCTGCGGCTGCACTTCGCTGGTCGCCTTACCCCCCAGTCGCGCAACCCGGAAGGGCTGCAGGCGATGATTTCCGCCTATTTCGGCATGACCGCCGCGGTCCAGGAGTTCGTCTGCGCCTGGATGGCCTTGCCTGCGGACATCCGTTGGCGGCTCGGTGACCCGCGGCTGGGGCGG
>JAEWBL010000278.1 GCA_023391175.1 Pseudomonadota bacterium | reverse complement strand
AATGAACTGATTGATAAAACCATCCCTGCAAATATCCGTCTGAAAGAGCCGTTGGCACTTCCGGAAGCGATGACGGAATATGAATTCGGACAACATATAGCCGGACTAGCGGCAAAAAACAAACTTTATACGACCTATATAGGTATGGGGTGGTACAACACCATTACTCCTGCCGTTATTCAACGGAATGTATTTGAAAACCCCGTTTGGTACACTTCATACACCCCTTATCAGACTGAAGTATCCCAAGGACGCTTGGAAGCTTTGATGAATTTTCAGACAGCCGTTTGCGACCTGACCGGCATGCCGCTTGCCAACTGCTCCCTGCTGGACGAAGCAACTGCTGCTGCCGAAGCTGTGGCAATGATGTATAGTTTGCGTCCGCGCGAAATGCAGAAGTCGGGAGCGAACGTTCTATTCGTGGATGAAAACATATTCGCACAAACGCTCGCTGTTATGACTACACGAGCCATCCCGCAAGGTATTGAAATACGTACCGGCAAATATAACGAAATGGAATTTACTCCGGACATATTCGCATGTATCCTGCAATATCCTAATGCCAGCGGAAATGTGGAAGATTACCGCACTTTCGTTGAAAAGGCACATGCCGCTGATTGCAAAGTCGCCGTCGCCGCCGACATATTGAGCCTTGCCCTGCTCACTCCTCCGGGAGAATGGGATGCGGATATTGTCTTTGGAAGTACCCAACGACTGGGAGTACCAATGTTCTATGGCGGTCCGGCAGCAGCTTACTTCGCCACACGTGACGAATTCAAACGTAACATGCCGGGACGAATCATCGGATGGTCTAAGGATAAATATGATAAGCCTTGCTACCGCATGGCATTGCAAACCCGCGAACAGCACATCAAACGTGAGAAAGCAACTTCCAATATCTGTACCGCCCAGGCATTACTGGCAACCATGGCAGGTTTCTATACGGTATATCATGGACCGGAAGGTATACGTACCATTGCCGAACGTATCCACAGTATCTGCGTATTCCTGGAGAAGAACATCAATAAACTGGGCTATAAACAGGTGAATACCCAGTATTTCGGTACTCTTCGTTTCGCATTGCCCGACATTGTTTCGGCACAGCAGATACGTACCATCGCATTAAGTAAGGAAGTGAACTTACGCTACTTCAAGAATGGTGATGTAGGTATGAGCATCGATGAAACGACCGATGTGGCCGACGTCAATGTATTGCTTTCCATCTTTGCTATTGCTGCCGGAAAAGAAGCAACCAAGACTGGCGATGTACCCGACGGATGTATCATTAACAAGTCTTTGAAGCGTCAGAGTCCGTATCTCACACATGAGGTATTCAATAAGTATCATACGGAAACCGAAATGATGCGTTATATCAAGCGTTTGGACCGCAAAGATATTTCATTGGCACACTCCATGATCTCACTCGGTTCGTGCACCATGAAGTTGAATGCCGCTGCCGAAATATTACCGCTCAGCCGCCCGGAGTTTATGAATATACATCCGCTTGTTCCCGAAGATCAGGCAGAAGGCTATCGCGAACTTATCCGCAACCTCAGCGAAGAGTTAAAAATTATCACGGGATTTGCCGGTGTCAGTCTGCAACCTAATTCCGGTGCGGCAGGTGAATATGCGGGACTCCGCGTAATTCGCGCCTATCTGGAAAGCATCGGACAGGGACACCGCAGCAAGGTATTGATTCCGGCTTCGGCGCATGGAACCAATCCTGCATCGGCCATCCAGGCAGGCTTTACCACCATCACTTGCGCATGCGATGCACAAGGTAATGTCGATATGGACGACTTACGTACCAAAGCAGAGGAAAATAAAGACGACCTTGCCGCCTTGATGATTACCTACCCTTCTACACACGGTATTTTTGAAACTGAAATTGTAGAGATATGCAAGATTATCCACGATTGTGGCGCACAAGTTTATATGGACGGTGCCAATATGAACGCTCAAGTAGGGCTGACGAATCCCGGATTTATCGGCGCAGATGTATGCCACTTGAATTTACATAAGACATTTGCCTCTCCTCACGGTGGTGGCGGTCCGGGGGTAGGTCCCATCTGTGTAGCAGAACATCTGGTTCCTTTCCTTCCGGGACACGGTTTCTTCGGAAATTCCGCCAATCAGGTTGCCGGTGCTCCTTTCGGCAGCGCAGGTATCCTGCCTATTACCTACGGCTACATCCGCATGATGGGTACTGAAGGATTAACACGTGCAACGAAGATTGCTATTCTGAATGCCAACTATCTGGCTGCCTGCCTCAAAGACACATACGGTATTGTGTACCGGGGAGCAACCGGATTTGTAGGTCATGAAATGATTCTGGAATGCCGAAAAGTATACGATGAAACCGGTATCAGTGAAAATGATATCGCCAAACGCCTGATGGACTATGGTTATCATGCTCCTACCCTCTCTTTCCCTGTTCATGGCACACTGATGATAGAGCCGACAGAAAGTGAAAGTTTGGCGGAACTGGATAACTTCATTACAGTAATGCTGACTATCTGGAATGAAATTCAAGAAATAAAGAACGGGGAAGCCGATAAAAACGATAACGTACTGATTAATGCCCCGCATCCCGAATATGAGGTTGTAGCTGATAACTGGGAACACAGCTATACCCGCCAAAAGGCTGCTTACCCGATAGAAAGCGTTCGCGACAATAAGTTCTGGGTAAATGTGGCACGCGTGGATAATACGTTAGGCGACCGCAAGCTGATGCCGACGTGTTACGGATGCTTCGGATAAAAAACTTTTATTAGTCCCACAAAAAAACAGATGGTCTGTTCAGGGTAAATACATCATCTATTACCCTCAAACAGACCATCTGTTTTACTTCAACACATCATGCATTTTACTTTATCACACTATCTATTCC
>JAEWBL010000146.1 GCA_023391175.1 Pseudomonadota bacterium | reverse complement strand
ATCCTTGACCTTGGTCATGCGTGTCTCTCCCTGGTGCTGCCGGTGGTCCGGCCTGTTCTGAAGCGCGTGCCGGGGCGCGTACTCCCTTTTTCAACGCCGTCAGTGAGCGGCGCCGGTCTTTTCCTCGCGGAGCGATCGCCAGATGTGGGTCCGCAGGTGGACGAAGGATTCGAGGTCCATCACGTCCTCGATGCGGCTGTAGCGCTCCCAGCCCTCGGCCTCGCGGATCGACTTCACGTCCACGATCTCCTTCAGGCGGCCGGGGCGGCGGGTCATGATCGCCACGCGGTCGGCGAGATAGACCGCCTCTTCCACGCCGTGGGTGATGAACAGCACCGTGCGCGGATTGCGCCGTGCGAGGCGCACCAGCTCTTCCTGCATCACCACGCGGGTCTGCGCGTCGAGGGCGCCGAAGGGCTCGTCCATCAGCAGCACCTGGGGATCGAGAACATAGGCACGGGCGATGGCCACGCGCTGCTGCATCCCGCCCGAGAGCTGGTGCGGATAGGCGCCCTCATAGCCGTTGAGGCCGATCAGTTCGACCGCCTCCATGACGCGGATGCGCCGCTCCTCGCGCGGCATGTTGCGGTTGCGCAGGCCCAGCTCGATGTTCTCGACCACCGTCTTCCACGGGAACAGGGCGAACTGCTGGAACACCACCGCCCGGTCCGGGCCCGGCTCGCGAACCTCGGCATTGCCCACCAGCACGCGGCCGGAGGTGGGAAACTCGAAGCCCGCGGCGAGCCTCAGGCAGGTGGTCTTGCCGCAGCCGGATGGGCCGACGATGGCAAGGAATTCCTTGTCGGCGATGGCAAGGTCCACGTCGTCCAGCGCCTTCACCTGGCCGGCGCCGAAACTCTTGCTCACGGCATCGAAGCGGATGGAGCTCATCTTGTCCTCTCAGGCTCGCGCGAGGCGGTTGTGGATGCGCGCCTCGAGGGCACGAAGGGCGATGTCGATGAGGACGCCGACGAGGCCGATGGCGGCCATGCCGACCATCACGGTCGCGGTGGCGACGCCGCTCTGGGCCTGCACCATCATGTAGCCGACGCCGGTGGAGGCCACGATCAGCTCGGCCCCCACCAACGACTGCCAGCCGAGACCGGCACCGATCCGGAGGCCAGCCACGATTGAGGGGGTGGCGGCCGGCAGCCGCACTTCCAGGATCAGCCGGTGTGTCGGCGTGCCGAGCATCTCGGCCGCCTCGATGTAGCACGGGTCCACCTGACGGGCGCCGCGATAGGCGTTGAGCAGGCAGGGGGGAAAGGCGCCGGAGAAGATGATGAGGACGGGGCCACCGAAGCCAGTGCCGAACCACAGCGCCGCAAACGGCACCCAGGCGATGGGGGCGATGAAGCGCAGGGCGTCGAACAGCGGCGAGACGATGTCGTCGAGCAGCCGGAAGCGTCCCATGAGCAGGCCCAGCGGCACGCCCACCGCCACCGCCAGCAGGTAGCCGGCGGAAAAGCGCTGGAGGCTGGAGGCCAGATGCTGCGGCAGCGTGCCCCCCGCGAACGAGGTGTGGAGCAACGTGACGAGCCGTTCGGCCACCTCCATCGGTCCGGGAAGGAAGGCCTTGCCCACAAGCCCGCTGGCCGCGACCAGAGCCCAAAGGCCGAAGAAGCCGACGAGACCGGCGAGGCCCAGCACCATGCGCCGGGCAGGATCCAGCGCGCCGGTCATGCCGTCTCTCCCTTGATGCGGACCCAGGTCAGGGTGCGGCGCTCCACAAGCCCCAGGAGAGCGGTGGTGAGTGCGCCGAAGATGGCGACGCAGATCATGCCCACGAGGATCATGCCGGGATAAAGGTCCTGCTGGGCGAGGTTGAGCAGGTGGCCAAGCCCCGCGAGGGCGCCCACGAGTTCAGCCGCCACCAGCGTGGTCCAGCTCGCCTGCAGGGACAGGCGCAGGCCGGTGAAGATCATCGGCGCGGCGCCGGGCACCACCACCTCGCGGATGAAGCGGCCATGCGGCGTGCCCAGCATCCGCGCGGCTTCGATCAGCGGGCGCTCGATGGTGCGCACGCCGGCCTGGGTGTTGATGACCGAAGGCACGAAAGCCGCGAAGAAGATGACCATGATCTTGGCCGTGTCCCCGAGCCCGAACCACAGGATGGCGAGCGGGATCCAGGCCAAAGGCGGAATGGGGCGCAGCAGCATGAACACCGGGTTCAGCACCGCCTCGGCCGTCGCGCTGGTGCCCATCAGGAGGCCGAGCGGCACGCCCACCGCCACCGACACCACGAAGCCCAGCGCCACCAGCTTCAGCGATTGCAGCACATGCACGACGAGCGTCGCGTCGCCGTAGCCCCGCACCATGGCCTGGAGGCCTGCGGTCCAGGTATCGGCCGGCGTCGGGAAACGTCCCGGTGAGATCAGCCCGTTGGCGCCGGTGGCCATGAACCACGCGAGCACCAGCAAGCCGAGCGTCGTCACGCCGATGGCGGACCTGCGCCCGAGCGGCATTCGTCTCCTCCCGTCATTGCGTGCTCCATCTGCGGGAGCATCGGCACGCTGCGGACCGCTGTTCTGCGGTTAATGCAAGCGCTTACATAAAGGCTATCATCGGACCTCCGAGTGTCAAGCGGCGATCGGGAGAAGATCCATATTTTCACTGCTGCGCTGCGGTAAATGCCTTGCGCGCAAAGGGCTGCAAGCGCATTCATCCCTGTTCATCGCAGTCCCGGACTGGCATGATGACAACCATGAATCGCAAGGCGCGGGCGACGCTTCAGGATGTGGCTCAGTTGGCCGGGGTCTCCACGGCCACGGTCTCGCGCGCCCTCTCGCATCCCGACCTGGTCCAGGAGGAAACCCTGGCGCGCGTGAGCGACGCCATCGCGCAGCTGAACTACGTGCCGGGCGGCGCGGCGCGCGCCCTCGCTTCGGGCAAGACGTTGACCATCGGTGCGGTGGTGCCCACCCTCGATCATGCCATCTTCGCCCGCGCCATCCAGGCCATGCAGACCGAGCTTGCGGGCAATGGCTATCAGCTTCTGGTCGCCGCCCACGATTACGCCCCGGCGCAGGAGGCCGCAGCGGTGCGGGCGATGCTGGCGCGTGGCGTCGACGCGCTGATGGTGGTGGGCGCGGACCATCTGGAGGAGACCTGGGCGCTGCTCACCACCGCGTCGGTTCCGGTCGTGCTGTCGTGGTCGTTCGATGCGCGTCTGCCGGCCATCGGCTTCGACAACGAGAAGGCGGGATGGCTCATCGCCGATCACCTGCTCGACCTCGGCCACCGTCGCTTCGGAATGATCTCCGGCTTCACCCACGCCAACGACCGCGCCCGCTCCCGCGTCGCCGGAGTCCGCGCCGCCCTCGCCGCGCGCGGGATCGAGCTGCCTTCCTCCTGCGTGGTGGAGGCCCCCTTCACCCTTGCCGGTGGCCGAGCCGGGCTTGCCGAGCTGATGGCGCGGGCGACGCCGCCGACGGCCGTGGTCTGCGGCAACGATCTTCTCGCGGCCGGTGCGCTGTTCGAGGCCCAGGCGAGCGGCATCGCCGTGCCCGGCGCTCTGTCGGTGGTGGGCATCGACAATCTGGAAATCGCCGCCCACCTCGCCCCGCCACTGACCACAGTGCATCTGCCCACCACCGAGCTGGGACGCACCGTGGCGCGCCATCTGCTCGCCCGCCTCCGCGGCGAAGCGCAGCCGCAGCGCGTGGAACTGCCCATCGAACTGGTGATCCGCCGATCGGCGACGGCCCCGGCGGCAAGCCCGGCCCTGGCCCGGGAGCCGTCCTGAAGGCCTGCCGTGTTCCGCGCGCCTCATCTCAGGACTGAACAGGCTTGAATCCGCCGGTAGGCGGGCGCCATCTGGCGGCGGGACAGGGTGGACCGCGTCATGAAAATTGAGAGCGGTGCGCCGCGCGCCGGCGACGACTGGCCGATCGTTGCAGCATTCGCAATGCGGGAGGCGCGCCTCGGCGCGTGGTTCTCTGCACGCGGGCCGGCGATGGCGGGGCTCTACGAGTTCCTGCGCTTCGGCATCAAACAGGGCTGGGCATGCCTGTTCGGCGGCATTCTCCTCGCGCTCATCATCGCGACGCGGCTCTGGTATCCGCAGCACGCCGCTCTGCCTCGCTACGACGCGCTGGTGATCGCGGCAGCGCTCGTGCAGATCGCCCTCCTCGCATTCCGCCTGGAGACGCTGGAGGAAGCGAAGGTGATCCTCATCTTCCACATCGTCGGCACGGCGATGGAGCTGTTCAAGACGGCCGTGGGCTCCTGGCATTATCCGGAGGCGAGCCTTCTGCGGCTCGCCGGCGTGCCGCTGTTCACGGGCTTCATGTATGCGGCGGTGGGCAGCTATATCGCCCGCGCGTGGCGGCTCTTCGACTTCCGCTTCACCGGGCATCCGCCGCTCAGGACGCTGGGCCTGCTCTCCGCCGCCATCTATCTCAATTTTTTCACCGACCACTGGGGCCTTGATGGGCGATGGCTGCTGCTGACGGCGGCGGTGATGCTGTTCCGCCGGACGGTGATCCACTTCAAGGTCTGGAGGGTACATCGGCGAATGCCGCTGCTGCTCGGCTTCTTCCTCGTGGCGCTGTTCATCTGGTTCGGCGAGAACATCGGCACGGGCGCCGGCGCGTGGCTCTATCCCCACCAAACGAAGGGCTGGGCCATGGTGTCGCCGGCCAAGCTCACCTCGTGGTTCCTCCTGATGCTCATCTCCTACACGCTCGTCGCCGCCGCCCTGTGGCGCACCACCGAGACCGCCGCCCAACCGGCGCGTGAAGGGAG
>JAEWBL010000123.1 GCA_023391175.1 Pseudomonadota bacterium | reverse complement strand
GCTCACACCCTCTCCCTTTCCTGCCCCTTCATTGGTCAGCTTAGCATGCAGCAAGTTCCGGGCCAGATTGCCCTTGCGGAAGGCGCTTCACAAATGGGTCAGGCCTTGCGCGCAGCCGTCTCCAATTTGGCGAAGGCGACCTCATCAGCGGCGGCGCCCACGGCGGCCGGATCGAGGCCGAGGAGGGAAAGCGTCTCGCACATATGCGGCGGCAAAGGGGCGCTCACGTCCACCGGTGCGCCCGGCTTTAGGGGCACGACCACGCGGCGCGAATGCAGATGCAGCTTCGGCCCGCCCGGCAGGCGGGAGGCGCCGCCATAGATGGCATCGCCGAGGATGGGCGTGCCGAGGTGCGAGAGATGCGCGCGCAGCTGATGGGTGCGCCCCGTGACCGGCGACAGGGCGATGACGGCGAGATCGCCCGCCCGGTGCAGCACCTGGAAATCCGTGATGGCCTCCTGCGCGCCGGGCGATCCCTTGGGCACCGCCTGCATCCACCAGCCGCGATGCGGCGAGCGCTTGGCCAAGGGCTGGTCGATCCGCCCCGCCTCCGCCGCCGGGGCGCCGAGGGTGACGGCCACGTAGGTTTTCCCCACGGCGCCGCTGGCGAACAGCTTTCCGAGCTGCGCCAGCGCCTTGGTGTGGCGGCCGAGCACGAGGCAGCCGGAGGTGTCCTTGTCCAGCCGGTGGGCCAGCTCCGGCGCGCGGGGCAGGCCGAAGCGCAAAGCATCGAGATGATCGGTCAGCGTCTCCCCGCCCTTCGGCCCCGCATGGACCGACAGGCCGTAAGGCTTGTCGATGATAAGCATCAGCCCGTCGCGGTGGAGGAGCGGAAGATCCCGCCCGCTGTCAGGGGCGGGGTGCGATGCCGTGGGCGCGGAGGACGTCATGATGAAGGTCGGCGGAGCCTTGCGAGAAGCAGCAGAAGACCACGCGGGTCACGCTGCCGGGGCCTCCAAGATGGGCGAGGACGGCGTCGACCGCCAGTGGGGCGGCGCAATGTTCGGCTACGGTACCGTTGGGGCTATTGCCACCGACACAATGGCGAAAGTGGCCAACAGCGAGAGCCAGATGTGGATAAAAATCCGCAGCTGAGGTGAAGAGAATTGATCTTTGTAATCAGAATGGAGTTTGCGGTAGAAATTGTTCCAACAAAACAACGGCTCAAATAGGAGAACGGCCATGACGATTGATACGAGCGGGAAAAATAAAATTGCCTGATCGATATGATGGACAGTTTCATATCTGCTGTATGAAAAGAACAGGTTCAAAATGAAAGTCGATGCTACAACAAAGGCGGCTCCGATAACAACCGGAGGCCTCTCCATCGTTTCAAATTTTTCCTGTTCCATGATCCTTGTCCCGCCCGTTAAGGGAGATGGTGATTTTATCACGACCTTGGGGCGCGTTAGCGCCTTGAGATGCGTGTGTTGCAGGTGCGAGCCCCCAAGCAGGGAGGCGTTGGCGGCGTTCACGATGGCGTCAGTGGTGAGGCGCGTGATGTCGGCGACGATCACCTCGCAGGCCATGGCGCCGCGCGGGCCCGTGCGGTGAGAGGCGGGTGTCTCGTTCGTGGCTGGCGGTCCTGTGGCAGTCTCACAATCCTCACAATCGGCGGCGTAGCCATAAGGGTCGCAAAACAAGAAGGAGACCCGCCCCATGGCCCATCCCCGCAAGACGGAACGCCGCCTTCTCACGGATGCGGAAGTGGAACTGGTGGAGAAGTCCCGCCAGCCCGTGGTGACCGCCCTCGGCGACAGCGAGGTGAGTGATCTCGTCGCCCAGCTGCGCGAGCGCCGCGACCGTGCCCTCACCATCGCCAACAACCAGCGGCGCGCGTTGCGCGGCAAGGGTGGTCGCGGTGAGGTGACGTTCGAGAAGGCCGATTCCGGCAACCGCCAGAAGGCCTCCGTGCTCACCGATGCGCTCACCCGAGCGCGCCGCGAGCAAAGCCGCCGCCGCACCCAGGCGGCCCGGGCCGAGCTGGTGGAGAATGCCCACAAGGCGCTCGAGCTGAAGCGGGATTCCAAGCGCGCCAAGCGCCCGGCGAACCTGCCGCGCCCCAACACGGGCATGACCCCCAAGGAACGCACGCGCCTACAGCGCATCGGCTCCGCCTCCGGCGAGGCCGGCCGCGTCACCAAGTTCGTGGCGGTGGCGCAGGCCAAGAAGGATTCGCGCGGCTGAGGACGCTTTCGGCAGGCCCGCCCTGGCGGGCCCGCCTCAGTCTGCCAGTTCCAGCCTCAGATCCAGCGTCGAGCGGCGGCCGAGGTCGTCGAAATGCTCGGCGAGGAAGGTCTCCGCCGCCGCCCGGCCGAGGTCGCGCAGGTGCTGGAGGAAGGACCATTCCGCATTGAGCTTGGAGGTGGCGTCGAGCGCCGCCAATTGATGTTCGCCGCCGATGCGGTGCAGCCGCACCCGGCGGAAGGGCGAGCCGCCCAGCGTCCAGCGGGTGATGAGCCCCTGCTCGATCAGCTTCGCCGCGTGGTCGACGGCGCGCAGCTGGGCGAGCAGCGAGGCGTTGAAGGTGATCTCGTTGATCCGGTTCTGGATTTCGCTGGCGGTGCGGGGCGTGGTCTCGCGCACCACCGGATTGAGCTGGACCAGAAGGATGTCGTCCGCGGCCGCCATCTCGTAGAGCGGGAAGAGCGGCGGATTGCCCATGTAGCCGCCGTCCCAATAGGGCACG
>JAEWBL010000083.1 GCA_023391175.1 Pseudomonadota bacterium | reverse complement strand
GTCGTGGGCGCTGCTGGGCAATCTCGGCGGCATGGTCTCGTTCGGCCACGCCGCCTTCTTCGGGGTGGGCGCCTATGGCTCGGCGCTGCTGGCCGGCAAGCTCGGCGTGCCGGTGCTGCTCGCCATCCCGCTGGGCGGGCTGATCGCCACGGTGTTCTCGCTGGCCATGCTGCCGGCGCTGCGGCTCTCCGGGCCGTACTTCGCCCTCGCCATCCTCGCCTATGCGCAGATTTTCCGCATCCTCGCCACCGAGCTCGACTGGCTCACCGGCGGCGCGGCCGGCCTGCAGCGCTATCCCGGCCTGCCGACGGTGCTCGGCTTCAACCTCGCGGACCGGGCCGGCAGCTACGTGCTGGTGCTCGCCTGCGTGGTGGTGTTCGCGCTGGTCTACATGGCGCTCAGGCGCAGCCATGTGGGCACCGCCTTGCGCGCCATCGCCGACAGCGAGGACGCCACCCGCGTGGTGGGCGTCAACGCCACGGTGCTGAAGACCTGGATGCTGCTGCTTTCCGCCTTCATCGCCGGGGTGTTCGGCGCGCTGAACGCCCACATCATCGGCTTCCTGGAGCCGGACTATGCCTTCTCCGGCATCTGGAGCGTCATGCCCATCATCGCCGCGGTGTTCGGCGGCTATCGCAGCGTGCTGGGGCCCATCTTCGGCGCGGTGGTGATCTATCTGTTCGACCAGGTGATCGCGAAAAGCCTCATTCCGGTGGGCCACCAGATCCTGCTCGGCATCGTGCTCGCCATCATGGTGCTGCTGGCGCCCAACGGGCTGTCCGGCCTCGTCGCCCGCTTCCTGCCGCGCCTCGCCGGCCGCGGCCTCTCGAACGCGGAGAAGGGCCATGCTTGAGCTCGACGCCGTCACCGTCCGCTTCGGCGGCCTCACCGCCCTGTCCGGCATCTCGTTCCGCATCGCGCAAGGCGAGATCCTCGGCCTCGTGGGGCCGAACGGGGCGGGCAAGACCACCCTGTTCAACTCCATCTCCGGCCTCGTGAAGGCGCGCGGGCGGATCAGCTTCAACGGGCGGGAAGTCACCTCCCTGCCGCTGCACAAAAGGGCGCGGGCGGGCATCGGGCGCACCTTCCAGATCCCCCAGCCCATGCACCATCTGACCGTGCGCGAGAATCTCGCGGTGGCGCAGGTGTTCGGCGCCGGGCGGTACGACGAGAAGCGGATCGACGAGATCCTCGCGGTGATGGAGCTGTCCCACAAGGCCGATGCCGACGCCGCCACCGCTTTGGCTCTGCAGGAGCTGAAACGGCTGGAGATCGCCAAGGCGCTCGCCACCGAGCCGAAGCTGCTGCTGCTGGACGAGGTGCTGGCCGGCCTCGAGAGCAACGCGAAGCGCTCCTTCATGCTGAAGCTGAAGGAACTGCACGCGCTGTTCGGCCTCACCATCGTCATCGTCGAGCACGACATCGAGACCATCTCGGGCCTGTGCACGCGGGCGGTGGTGCTCAACTTCGGCCAGCTCATCGCCGATGGCACGCCGGCCGAGGTGTTCAACAATCCGGCCGTGGTGGAGAGCTACACGGGGACCGCCCATGCTTGAGACGCGCAACCTCTCCTCCGGCTACGGCGCCATCACCGTGCTGTGGGACGTGAACCTCACGTTCCGCGCTGGCGCGCTCACCGCCATCGTCGGCCCCAACGGCGCCGGCAAGACCACGCTGCTGCGCACCCTCACCGGGCTTCTGCCCTTTAGCGGCGAGATCCTGATGGATGGCGCGCCGCTGAAGGGCAAGACGTGGGACCTCGCGGTCCAGGGGCTGGTGATGGTGCCGGAAGGGCGCCTCGTGTTCCGCGACATGTCGGTGGAGGAGAACCTCTGCCTCGGCGCCTATCCCGAGCGCTGCCGGGGCGATCTTTCCGCCAACCTGGAGCGCATGTACGCCTTCTTCCCGCGCCTGAAGGAGCGCCGGCACCAGCTCGCCGGCTCGCTCTCCGGCGGCGAGGCGCAGATGGTGGCCATGGGCCGCGGGCTGATGGCCAAGCCGCGCATCCTGCTCATCGACGAGCCGTCGCTGGGCCTCGCCCCGGTGATCGTCAACGAGGTGTTCGACATCATCCGCCGGCTGAAGGGCGAGGGCACCACCATCGTCCTGATCGAGCAGAACACCCGCGTCGCCCTCTCGGTGGCGGACGACGTGCACCTCATGCGCTCGGGCAAGGTGATCCTGTCCGAGAAGGCGGAAGGGCTCGATCTCGACCGGCTGCATGATCTCTATTTCGCCCGCGAGGGCGCGAAGGAAGGGGCCGGCCGATGATCGCGCCGTCAGATCGTCTTCCGCCGGCGTTCCGCGGCACGCTCGCGCTGCCGGTGATCGCCTCGCCCATGTTCATCCTGTCAGGACCGGAGTTGGTCATCGCCGAATGCCTCGCCGGCGTGGTCGGCGCCTTTCCCGCGCTGAATGCCCGCGCGCCGGACACGCTGGATGGATGGCTCACCCGCATCAAGGCCGAGCTCGCCGCGGCGCGCGCCGCCGACCCCACCCGGCGCATCGCCCCGTTCGCGGTGAACCAGATCGTCCACGCCTCCAACGACCGGCTGGAGCGCGACATGGAGACCTGCGTCGCCCATGAGGTGCCGCTCATCATCACCTCCCTGCGCGCGCCCGGCGACGTGGTGCGGCAGGCCCATTCCTATGGCGGCGTGGTGTTCCACGACGTCACCACGGTGCGCCACGCGGAAAAGGCGCTGGAGGCGGGGGTGGATGGCCTCATCCTGGTGTGCGCGGGGGCCGGCGGCCATGCCGGCACGCTGAGCCCGTTCGCGCTGCTGGGCGAGGTGCGCCGCTTCTACGACGGGCCGGTGGCGCTCGCCGGCGCCATCACCACCGGGGAGGCGATCCTCGCCGCGCAGGCGCTGGGGGCGGACTTCGCCTACATGGGCACGCGCTTCATCGCCACGGTGGAATCCCGCGCGGTGCCGCCCTACAAGGAGATGATCGCCGACGCGCAGGCGGCCGACATCCTCTATTCGCCCTTCTTCACCGGCGTGCCGGGCAATTACCTGAAGCCCTCCGTGGTCGCCTCGGGCCTCGACCCGGACAACCTGCCCCACGCCGACAAGACCGCCATGAGCTTCAGCTCCGGCAAGGTAAAGGCGTGGCGCGACGTGTGGGGCGCGGGGCAGGGGGTGGGCACCATCGCCGATGCGCCGCTGGTGGCCGAGGTGGTCGCCGGCCTCGCCCGCGAATATGCCGACGCCCTCGCCCGCCTCGCCGTTGATGCGGCGGGCTTTACCGCCTGAATGCCGACACCGTACCGCCCCCCGCCCCGGGGAGCGCCAGAAGGATCAGGAGCCGCCGCCATGACGCAGAGCCTCATCGTCACCGATCCGCACCCCGGCGTGCGCCTTCTCACCATGTCCCGGCCCGAGCGCCGCAACGCGCTGGACCGCGCCACCTACAAGGCGCTGGGTGATGCCTTCGCCGCCGCCGGTGAGGCTGAGTCGGTGCGCGTGGTGGTGCTGACCGGCGCCGGCAACTGCTTCACCGCCGGCAACGACCTCGCCGATTTCCAGGACACCTCCAACGCGGGCGAGCCGAGCGCCGGCCTCACCTTCCTCAACGCCCTCAGCGCCTTTCTCAAGCCGGCGGTGGCGGCGGTGGAGGGGTTCGCGGTGGGCATCGGCACCACCATGCTGCTGCATTTCGATCTCGCCTATGCCGGCGCCGGAGCCCGCTTCCGCCTACCGTTCGTCAATCTGGGCCTGTGCCCGGAGGGGGCTTCGAGCTACCTGCTGCCCCGCATCGCCGGATCGAAGCGCGCGAGCGAGCTACTGCTGCTCGGCGAGGTGTTCGGCGCCGAGGTGGCGGCGGAGGCCGGCATCGTCAATGCCGTGACGGCGGAAAGTGGTGCGCTCGGCCTCGCGCTCGAGAAGGCGCAGGCGCTGGCGGCGCTACCGCCGCGCTCGCTCGCCACCACCAAGCGCCTCCTGCGCGCGGCCACCGCAGGCCCGGTGGCGGATGCGCTGGCGCTGGAGGCCGAGCACTTCCACACCCTGCGGCTGGAGCCGGCCGCGCAGGTGGCGTTCGCCGCTTTCTTCAGAAAGTAGGGCCAGCGACGCGTCCGGCCGCGAATCCCCGATAATGGCGTTGGTCCGGGCCTCTCGCCGCAGTGTCCGGATGCCATCGAGAGCAGCACCATGCGACAGACCGAAAACGCCGCCCAAGATCTCGACGCCGATGGCGACGGCAAGGACGACCGCCACTTCGTGACGGCTCTCGCGCGCGGGCTGGAGGTGCTGGCCTGCTTCAAGCGCGGCGAGACCTTCCTCGCCAACCACGAGATCACCGAGCGCTGCAAGCTGCCCCGCTCCACCGTCTCGCGGCTCACCTACACCCTCACCAAGCTCGGCTACCTCCATTACGTGGAGGAGGTGGGCAAGTATCGCCTCGGCACCCAGCTGATGGCGCTGAGCACGGTGGCGCTGGGCGGTCTCGACGTCCGCCAGATCGCGCGGCCCGCCATGCGCGAGCTGGCGAACTTCTCCAACGGAACGGTGGGCCTCGCGGTGCGCGACCGTCTCTCCATGCGCTACGTGGAGTGCATGCGCGGGCCAGCGGCCATCTCGCTCAACATCGAGGTGGGGGTGCGCATGTCCATGGTGCGCTCGTCCATCGGCCGTGCCTTCATCGCCGCCCTGACGCCGGCCGAGCGCGCGCCCCTGTTCGAGGAGCTGCGCATGCTCGATCCGCTCGCCTGGCCCAAGGTGCGGGAGACTCTCGAGAAGGCGATCGAGGATCACGCCACGCTCGGCTGCTGCTGCTCGTTCGGCGAGTGGCAGGAGAGCGTCAGCGCCATCGCCGTCGGCTTCCGGCCGGGGCGCGGCCTGCCGCCCATGGCCATCAATTGTGGCGCCCCCACCGTCATCACCGCCCCCCAGTTCCTGCTCGACGAGGTGCGCCCGCGGCTCGTGGAAATGGTGCGCGGGCTCGATGGGGTGATGGGGGCCTGACCGCGTGCCAACTGGAGCTTGCGTCGATGAGTGAAACCAATCCCGCCGCCCATGGGCTGGCCGACGATCTGCCGCTCGCCGGCGTGCGCGTGCTCGACCTGTCGCGCATCCTTGCCGGGCCTTGGTGCGCACAGGTGCTGGGGGATCTCGGGGCGGAGGTGGTGAAGGTGGAGCACCCCGAGCGCGGCGACGACACCCGCGACTGGGGCCTGCGAACCGGCGCCACCAACACCTCCTATTTCGACGCTGTGAACCGCAACAAGACGTCGGTCGGCATCGACCTCTCGACGCCGGAGGGCCTCGCCCGGGTCAAGGCCATGGCGCGCGAGAGTGACGTGCTGGTCGAGAACTTCAAGACCGGCGGCGCCGACCGCCTCGGCCTCGGCTACGAGGCGCTCAGCGCGGAGAATCCGGGCCTCATCTACTGCTCCATCACCGGCTACGGCTCCAGCGGGCCGGAGGCGACGCGCCCGGGATACGACCTGCTGGTGCAGGGCGAGGCCGGACTGATGGCGCTGAACGGGGAGGCCGGGCAGCCGCCGCTGAAGTTCGGGGTGGCGGCGGTGGACCTGTTCACCGGCCAGTATGCCGCGCAGGCGGTGCTTGCCGCGCTCTACCAGCGCACCCGCACCGGCAAGGGCCGGCAGGTGGAGCTAGCGCTGTTCGACTGCGGCCTCGCCATCACCTCCTATTACGGGCTGGAGGCGCTGGTGCAGGGCAAGGACCCGCCGCGCTACGGCAATGCCCATCCCTCCATCGTGCCTTACGGCGTGTTCGAGGCGGCGGATGGGCCACTCGTCATCACCGTGGGCAACAATGCCCAGTTCCGGCGGTTCTGCACGGCGGTGATCGGCCGGCCGGAGCTGGCGGAGGATCCGCGCTTCGCCACCAATCTCGAACGCTCGCGCAACCGGGCGGCGCTGCTGCCGCAGATCGGCTCCGAGCTGCTCCGTCACAGCCGAGGGGACCTGCTGGCGAAGCTGCGCGCGGAAGGCATTCCCGCCGGCGAGGTTCTCGGCCTTCACGAGGCTCTGACATCGGACCGGACGCGGTCCACCGGCATGGTGGTGCACGCCGCGGCCGATAGCGCGCTGAGGTCTATCCTGGCTCCTCCTTATCGCTTCGACGGACACCGCCTCCCGATTCGTACGATGCCGCCGTCGCTGGGGCACGATTGAATAGAAGCGAAACAGAAGGAGCTGCAATGCCACGCCACACCGCACCCGATAGTAAGCGGGCCATGAGCGTTTTGGAGAACCTTGGTGACGGCGTCTGGTGGGCGGGGTGCTTTGCCCGCGGTCCGTTCGACGGCGTTCATGGCGGCATAGTGACAACCGCGATGATGGCCGAGATGGAGAAGGCCGCGCCGGAAGGTTTGCGGCCCCTTGCGGTGCGCACGGACTTCCTTCGGCCAACCCCGTTGGGGAGCGTGCTTCAGGTAAGGGTGCAGCCGGTGCGGGTGGGCCGCCGCACCGCGTTATTCGATGCGCACCTGGAGGTCGACGGTGTGGTTACCGCACGCTGCACGATGACCTTCGCGGGAGAAACCCGGATTTCGACACTTGAAGCCGACTATGCCTCCGACCCAGCCCCACCTGATAGAGATCCACAGGACTTACCCCGTCGCAATGTTGGGGTGAGCCACGGCGAATCCTGGCTTCTGGACGTGC
The DNA here is from genome assembly GCA_023391175.1 of Pseudomonadota bacterium. GTDB lineage: Bacteria > Pseudomonadota > Alphaproteobacteria > Rhizobiales > Xanthobacteraceae > Xanthobacter. The sequence goes on along the minus strand of JAEWBL010000083.1, from coordinate 3,059 downwards.
TGGATCCACGTTTGGCCGAAGACGGCGGCGTTTGGTTCCGGTGGACCATGCCGGTGATACCAATGGCATCCGCCTTCCTCGCGGCTATTGCTCCCGCCGATACCTTGCACGGCATGGCCCGTCCTGGCTTGCCGGGACCAGCACCAGTTGCGGGCTACCCCAACACCGACCTCGCCATCCACTTCACCCGTGAGCCGCGTGGGGAATGGATAGGAGTTCGTCCGGTGACGCGATGGCAAAAGACCGGTATTGGCATCGGCTTCGGCGACCTGGTTGATCTCGACGGTACGTTCGGGCATGCCGCCATGGGCGTTGTTCTGCTGCCGTTCTGACAGTGAGTTGGCCCCATTCGGCGGATAGATTCGCGGCTTTACTAAGCTTGATGGCCAGCGCGTCGGACCGGCTCTTCGGCGCTCGAATTAAACGTAAGCTCTGAAATCGCGATATACCCAAGCCCTCCAGGCTCGGAACATCACCGCCTCAACCTCACCGGCGAAAGGTGGGGAAGGGCTCCGCTTACGAGGCAAGGGAGTACGAAGAAAGGGGCGGCCGAACAGGCTGTGTGGAACGAGAGGAGGCTCCGGCAGTTGCCTGGGCCTTTTTTTGTTTCAGGCGCTTTCGGCCCGTCGGATGTCGATGAGGATGGCGCGAAGACTGCTGACGTTTGCCGCAAGCACGGCATCTCCTCGGCCACCTTCTACAAGTTCAAGGCGAGGTATGGCGGCATGGACGTGTCCGATGCCCGCCGGCTGAAGGCGCTCGAAGATGAGAACGCCTGCCTGAAGAAGCTGCTCGCCGAGCAGATGCTGGACAACGCCATCCTGAAGGATGTCGCCGCAAAAAATGGTGACGCCCGATGCGAGGCGTAAAGCCGTGGCCCACGCCTGTGCGGAGCACGGGGTGAGCCAGCATCGGGCGTGCAAGGCCCTGAGCGTCGATCGCACCAGTATGCGCTATCGGAGCGTCCGTCCCGACGATGCAGGCTTGCGCGAGGCCATGAAGGTCGTGGCCGGCGAGCGCCGCCGGTTCGGCTACCGGCGGATTCACGTCATGCTGAGGCGCCAGGGCATCGTCATGAACCACAAGAAGCTGCGCCGGCTCTCCTGAACCGGAGGAGAAAAGGGTCTAAGGTCACGAGGACGAACGTCACGCCGATTTCAGGCAATCGCACGCCACGCTGCGATGCCTGCGTTCCGTTGTTGAATCTCCCCCAATTCCCCCTTCTTTGATCATCTCCGTCCGGGAAGCTCATGCATCGCTCCTCCCGGCCAAAGCGGGGATGACATGGCGGCTTCAGCTCACAGATCGGAAGGCCTGACACGCGGCGTGCGCATGCTGCGCACCGCTCTGGGCCCTGTGATCTCCCGTCTGTTGGATGACCCCACCGTCGTCGAGGTCATGCTCAACCCGGACGGGCGGCTCTGGGTCGACCGCTTGTCCGAAGGCCTCGCCAACACAGGCCAGAAGCTGGCCCCCGGCGACGCCGAGCGCATCATCCGCCTCGTCGCGCACCACATCGGCGCGGAGGTCCACGCCGGAGCGCCGCGGCTCTCCGCCGAGCTTCCTGGGACGGGCGAGCGTTTTGAGGGCCTGCTTCCGCCGGTTGTTGGCGCCCCTACCTTCGCCATCCGCAAGCCCGCCGTCGCGGTGTTCACGCTCGACGACTATGTCGCCACCGGCATCATGTCGGCACCGCAGGCCGAGGCCCTCCGCCAGGGCGTCGCCTCGCGCGCCAACATCCTGGTGGTCGGCGGCACCTCCACCGGCAAGACCACCCTCACCAATGCGCTGCTGGCCGAGGTGGCCAAGACATCCGAGCGGGTCATCCTCATCGAGGACACTCGCGAGCTCCAGTGCGCCGCGCCCAATCTCGTGGCCATGCGCACGAAGGACGGCGTCGCCTCGCTCTCCGACCTCGTGCGCTCCTCGCTCCGCCTGCGCCCCGACCGCATCCCCATCGGTGAGGTACGCGGCGCGGAGGCCCTGGACCTCCTGAAGGCGTGGGGGACGGGCCATCCCGGCGGCATCGGCACCATTCACGCCGGCAGCGCCATGGGCGCCCTACGACGGCTGGAGCAGCTCATCCAGGAAGCCGTCGTCACTGTCCCGCGCGCTCTGATCTCCGAGACCATCGATCTCATCGCCCTGCTGTCCGGCCGCGGTGCCGCGCGCCAGCTCACCGAGCTCGTCCGCGTCGAAGGGCTCGGCCCCGACGGCGACTAGCGGATCTCTCCCGCTGTCCCTCCTACCGTAGAAGGAACCTCCCCGTGACGCCGAGCTCTGTTTCCCTCCATCGCAGCCTGCTGCGAACCGCTGCGGCAATTGCCGCCTTCACCTGCGCGATCTCTGCTGCCAATGCCTCCGGCTCCTCCATGCCGTGGGAGACGCCGCTGCAGTCCATCCTGGAGTCCATCCAGGGGCCGGTGGCCAAGATCATTGCGGTGATCATCATCATCTCCACCGGCCTCGCGCTCGCCTTCGGCGACACCTCGGGCGGGTTCCGGCGGCTGATCCAGATCGTGTTCGGCCTCTCCATCGCCTTCGCCGCTTCCAGCTTCTTCCTCTCCTTCTTCTCCTTCAGCGGCGGGGCTCTGGTCTGATGTCCGGGGATACCGGCGAGGTGCCGGGCTTCTCCGTCCCGGTCCACCGGGCACTCAGCGAGCCGATTCTGCTCGGCGGTGCGCCGCGGGCGCTGGCCATCTTCAACGGCACCCTCGCCGGCGCCGTCGGGCTGGGGCTCAGGCTCTGGCTCGTTGGCCTCGCCCTCTGGGCGATCGGCCACCTCGCCGCCGTCTGGGCCGCCAAGCGCGATCCGCTGTTCGTCGATGTGGTGCACCGGCATCTGCGCATCCCCTCCCATTTGTCGGTCTGAGGGGCGCGCGCCATGATGAACCTTACCGAGTATCGACGACACGGGAGCCGGCTCGCGGACTATTTGCCGTGGGCGGCCCTCGTTGCCCTAGGCGTCGTCCTCAACAAGGATGGCAGCTTCCAGCGCACGGCGCGCTTCCGCGGCCCGGACCTTGAGTCCGCCGTGCCGGCCGAGTTGGTGGCGGTGG
>JAEWBL010000049.1 GCA_023391175.1 Pseudomonadota bacterium | reverse complement strand
ACCGTGTGGTGGTGATGGGCCATGGCAAGATCGAGCAGGTGGGCTCCCCCGGCGAGGTCTACGACAATCCCGCCACCGCCTTCGTCCACGACTTCATCGGCGAGACCATCGCGCTCCCCGGCGAGGTGAAGGGCGGCGCGCTCTATCTCGGTGGCCGGCCGCTTGGCCTCGATCCGCAGGGCGTCGCCGACGGGCCGGCCCGCATTCTCGCGCGGCCGCATGACGTGGATCTGGCGGACCCCTCATCGACCGCCATCTCCGGCAAGGTGCTCTCCGTGCGCACCTTCGGCCCGACGCGGCGTGCCGATGTGGAACTCAGCGGCAGTTCCGGCCCGGTGGTGGTGGAAGCCGCAGTGCCCCACGGCCAGGACCTCGCGCCCGGCACCGAAGTCGGCCTCAAGCCGCGCCGCTACAAGGTATTCGCCGCCTGAACGGGCGGCCGCGGCACGTTTTCGCCATCACGACGTGCTGACGTACGGAGCATGGGGCGCACAATCGCGCCCCCTGACCGGAGTTTCCCGCCGTGCCGCCGTTCGTCGTCGTTGCCCTGGGTGCCATCGGCGCCGTGGCGCTCGCCAAGCTGATCTCGTCCGAGACGCGCCGGATCAACGAGGCCCTGGATCGCCGCCGGAAGGCGGAGGCCGGTGACCTGAAGACGGTGCGGCTGGAGCGCGATCCCGCCACCGGCGAATACCGCCCGCGCGGCTGACGCGCCCGCCGTCCTCTCTTTCGATCTGATTTCAGTCCCGAGACGGCGCGCAGGCTGCGGCCGGCTGGCAGCTGCCCGTGGCGAGACCGACGGCAGTGAGCTTGCGCTCGTCCTGCGCCGCGCGCCGCGCCGCACGGCTTTTCGCATGCTCGCGCTGGATGGCGTAGAGCCCCGCCCCCACCACCAGAACCATGCCGACGCTGGTCCACGCATCCGGCAGATCACCGAACACGAAGTAGCCCGAGACAAGCGCGCCGAACACGAGGAGGTAGCGCATGGGCGAGAGGGAGGCGATGGGCGCGTTTCGGAAGGCGAACACCAGCATCAGCGTGCCGCCGCCAAACGCCACGGCGGACGCGACCACATAGGCCAGCACCGGCGTGGAAGGCACCTTCCAGCTTTCGAACGGCGCGAGCAGAGCGGCTGCGAGGCAGAAGACCACGGAGCCGGTGAGGCCCACCACCGCGCCGGGAATCTCCGGCCCGATGCTGCGGGTGGAGATGTCGCGCGCCGCGCCGGTGAGGGCGGCCATGAGCGGCAGCAGGGCGATGAGGCTGAAGGTGGCGGGGTCGGGCCGCGTCACGATCACCGCCCCGCAGAATCCGACGATGATCGCCGACCAGCTGCGCCAACCCACCTTCTCGCCCAGCAGCGGCACGGCCAGCGCCGTCGTGATGAGCGGCGTCGCCATGTAGATGGTGGTGGTCGAGGCGATGGGCATCACCGCCAGCGCGGCGACGTAGACGAAGGTGGTCACGGTATCGAGCGAGGAGCGCACCAGCACGCTGCGCCGGAACATGAAGCGCAGCGCCAGGAGATCGCCCGAGGCCACGATCAGCCCGAAGAACAGGAAGCTCACCATGGCGGTGCGCAGGCCGAGCCCCTCGCTGAGGGGCACCTCGCGCAGTGCGAGCTTCATGAAGGTGTCGTTGGTGATGAACAGCGCCATGGAGCAGACCATGGCGATGAGGCCCTTCACCGCCGAGACCGGCAGGTGGGTGGCAGGGCGCTGCGCGGCCGCCTGGATGCTCATGCCCTCGCTCCCGCGCCGGAGCGGCGAACGGAACGAACCATGGCGCCGGCGCAATCCCGGGGCAGTGTCACGTCGAACCTCGTAGATGGCGGGCGTCGGGGTGCGCCCCAAAACCGGCTTCAGGCCGTTGATTTATCTTCTCGGCCAGATGTAGCTGATTTCGGGTAAAGACGCCCTGCGCTTTGCGCCGGCTCTCGCACGGGAGCCCCTCGCGTGCGGCATGGCGCCGCCACCTCTTCGCCGCAATCTCGGCGGAACGCGCCGGGCGCTTCAGCCGCCGGTGGTGCTCATGTGCCGCCCAAGCGCCGGCTGGCGGGTCTTGCGGTCGATCACGAAGTCATGGCCCTTGGGCTTGCGGAAGATGGCGTCGTCAATGGCCCGATGCAGCAGGGCGTCGTCGGCAGAGGCACGCAGCGGCGCGCGCAAATCGGCGGCGTCCTCCTGGCCGAGGCACATGTAGAGGGTGCCCGTGCAGGTCACGCGTACCCGGTTGCAGCCCTCGCAGAAATTGTGGGTCAGCGGCGTGATGAAGCCGAGCCGCCCACCGGTCTCCTTCACCTCCACATAGCGGGCGGGGCCGCCGGTGCGGTAGGCGATGTCGGTGAGCGTGAAGCGCTCGGAAAGCTGCTCGCGTACCGCAGACAGGGGCAGATACTGGTCCACCCGCTCCTCGCCCACTTCTCCCAGCGGCATCACCTCGATGAGGGAGAGGTCGTGGCCCTCGCCATGGGCCCATTCCATCATGGAGCCGATCTCGTGCTCGTTCACGTCCTTGAGCGCGACGGCGTTGATCTTCACCTTGATGCCGGCCGCCTGCGCGGCCTTCACGCCCTCCAGCACGCGGGCAAGGTCCCCCCAGCGGGTGATGGCGCGGAACTTGGCCGGGTCCAGCGTGTCGATGGAGACATTGATGCGCTTCACCCCGCAGGCGGCGAGGTCCGCCGCGTGCCGGGCAAGCTGCGAGCCGTTGGTGGTGACGGTCAATTCGTCCAGCCGGCCGCTTTCCATGTGGCGGGAGAGGCTGCGGAACAGGGTCATCACGTCCCGCCGCACCAACGGCTCGCCGCCGGTGAGGCGCAGCTTGCGCACGCCGCGCAGCACGAAGGCGCTGCACAGGCGGTCCAGCTCCTCGAGCGACAGGAGATCCTGCTTGGGCAGAAAGGTCATGTGCTCGGACATGCAATAGACGCAGCGGAAGTCGCAGCGGTCGGTGACGGAGACGCGCAGGTAGGTGACGGCGCGGCCGAACGTGTCCACGAGCGGGCCGGCCTGCTGTGCGGCGGCCACCCCCGGACGGTCGATCAGATCCCTGAGAAGATCACTCACCACGCCACTCCCGAACCAGCCTTGCGTCTCCCGCGCCCTCCCCGTCCGCCGACTTGTGCCGGTCTTGAGGCAGCCCAGCGCCCCGGATGCGGCAGACGGCGGGCTTCGACGCTCGCCCTATATATCGTATGCAGGAGCGAGATGGATAGGGTCGCCGCCCGAACACGATGCCGTGTGAAATCAAAAGGCTCGGCCTTTCGCCCGATCGAAAAAGGACATCACGAAATGGCTCCCGCGTCTGCCCCAGCCGCCGCTCCCTGGCCCACCGAACTGCGCGTCATCGACGACCGCCACACGCTCTCCGTCAC
>JAEWBL010000642.1 GCA_023391175.1 Pseudomonadota bacterium | reverse complement strand
GCTTCACCCTGTGCGCAGCCCCGGTGTGCTCGGACTGCGATGAATTCCACATCTGCTTCGGCGCCGAAGTTGGCGAATCCCGCCTCGCCCGGAATGCGCGGGCGGCTGCCAACGCCAACGATCCGATCGCCCTTCCGGAGGCCGCGGAATAGGCGGTTCCAGACACCTCGCTGATACCTGGAAACGACAAGAGCCCCGGCATGCCGGGGCTCTTGTCGTCTTCGCCTCATCCGGATCGCTGTCGAGCGTCGGCCCCTCACTCGATGCCTTCGCTGCGTGCCCGCCACATCATAGCGATGCGGAAGCGCTCGTTGATCGCTGCCGGGCTCGCGAGGATCTCGGCCTCGGCCTTCTTGAACGCGGCTTCCACCGCTTCCGCCTCTTCCTTGGTGAGCGTCACCCGGCCGGCGATGTGGGTGGCCTCGGGGTGGACCTCCCAGATCTTGCGGCGGTTGGGGTGCATCTTCACCTCGGTGAGGTCGAAGGCTTCGAGCTGGCCATCGAACAGGATCGCGAGGCCGGAGACCTCGAGCTTGCGGCCGTCGGAAGTGGTCTTGATGAGCGTGGTCGCCATGTTGGTCTCCCGTTGGCTTTCGCCGAATTTCATCCGCGCGCGGCCTTGCCCTCAGCCTTCCGGCGATGCGAGCCAGCTGTAGCCGCCCTGATCCCAGAGCTGGGCCAGGACCTGGTCCGAACTCCAGCCCGGATACTGGGCCCGGACCGTTTCATAGTCGCCGCGGAACCGTTCCGCGTCCTCTCCGGAAATGTCCGCAACCATGCCGTCCGGCTTGAAGCGCAGGACGAAATGGGTCTGGTCGCCGGCGCCGTGCAGCGTGAATTCGTCGCCGTCGCCGAGGAGCGTGAGGTCGTCGGTCGCCATGGCGCCCTCCCGCTCAGGCTGCCGCCGCGATGGGCGTCTCGTCCTTCGGGCCCCATTCGGCCCAGGAGCCGTCGTAGAGCGCGACGTCCGTCTTGCCGATGAGGTAGAGGGCGAGCATGACCACACAGGCGATGGTGCCGGAGGCGCAGGTGACGACGATGGGCTTGGCGAGGTCGACGCCGGCAGCGGCAAAACGCGCCTTGATGGCGTCGGGCTGAACCAACTCGCCGCTCTCCTCGACGATCAGATCGCCCCAGGGCAGGTTGATGGCGCCGGGGATGTGACCCTTCTTCTTCACCGGGAAGACGTCGTCCTGGCTGCCGGCGAATTTCGCGGGACCGCGCGCATCAATCACCTGTTCGGCTCCAGCTGCCACGTTGGCCAGCATCTGGTCGAGGGAGCGCACAAGCGCGGGATTGAGAACGGCGGTGAAGGTTTTCGGCTCGGGCCGCACCGGCGACATGTCGGAGGGAAGCTTCTCCTTCACCCATTTGCCGTAGCCGCCGTCGAGCATGGCGACGTCGTGATAGCCGAAGGTGCGGAACATCCACCACACGCGCGCGGCCGCCGCCCCGCCGCACATGCGGTCGTAGACGATCACCTTGTCGCCGTCGCCGATGCCCAGCAGGCCCACCTTCTTGGCGAACTCCGCGGCCGGCGGCAGCATGTGGGGGAGGGGATTGGTCTTGTCTGCCACGGCGTCGATGTCGAAATGCACCGAGCCCGGCAGGTGGCGCCCGCGATACTGGGTGCGTCCGTCCATGTTGGAGCTTTCATGCAGCCAGGTGCAGTCCAGAATCTTCACGTCCGGGGCCGACAGATGGTCCGCCAGCCATTGTGTGCTCACCAGCGGTCCGGGAAGAACGGTGGACATGACGCAAGGCTCTCCTGTGGCTGCGGGACGATGGGCAGGCGGTCGTCACTTCGGGGGGCGCGTCCCGGGGCACGGCGCCCCGGGACGCAGTCAGATGGCTCAGCGCACCTTGGGCAGGCTGTAGCCGGGACGCGGATGGGCGTCGTAATAGTCGGGGCGCTCGGGCCAGCCGCCCTCGGGATTGACGGTGAACTTGACGACCTTCACCGGGGCGCCGGGCGAGCAGGACACTTCCGCCAGCTTGATCTCGCGTGCGCCGGGGCCGACGGAGAAGTCGGCGACCGTCTTGCCGTCGGCGGTCAGCGCGCGGGCAAAGCCGGGAGTGCCGACTTCAGACGCCTTCACGGCCGCATCGACGAAGCTCGGCACTTCCGAGCCGTCCTCGGAAGGGGTGCCGAAAGCCGGGGTGGCAAAGGTGAAGGCGGCGAGCTTGCCGCTCCGGTCCACGGCGTGGTCGGCGCTCACCGGGCGGGCGACGGAATAGAAGGTCAGGGTGCCGCCCGCGAGGGCTGCCTTGATGTCGTCGAGCGAGGACGACGCGAATTCGGACGCGACGAGCATTTCCAATCTCCGGGGCACAAACGGTCAAACGAACTGTCCCTCAAGGGGATCAAGTTTCGTGCCAGCCGCCGACGGGATGGTGTGTGACGCCTTTGCTCGGCCTTGCAGGCGGCCCGAAACCACTGTGTGGGCAGGAATTCGCCGCCTGCGCGGGAGAGGGAAGGCGGCGGAGACGACGCCGCCGGCGGGGAATGCCATGTCGGAAATCCGTCGCGCCACGCGGGAAATCCGACGCTGCCGAGGTGGGCGATCCCACAGGGTGGGGCGTGAAGAAGGCCGTGCCCGCTTCCTGAGAGCGGCCGGATCGCCCGCGCGCCTATATTTTCCGGGACTGTGCGCGAATCTTGCAAGGGCTCCAATCAGCAAGATTCGCGAGGACTGTTCCATGCTGGATACGGCGATCATCGGCGGCGGGCTCTGCGGGCTCGCGCTGGCGCGGCAGTTCAAGAAGCAGGACCGCAGCTTCACCCTGTTCGAGGCGCGCCCCAGGCTCGGCGGGCGCATCCTGTCGGCGGTG
>JAEWBL010000557.1 GCA_023391175.1 Pseudomonadota bacterium | reverse complement strand
GTTCAAACCCCTGCTCGGCAAGGTGGCCACGGGCGCGAGCCTTTCCCGCGACGAGGCCGCCTTCGTGTTCGATCGCATGATGTCCGGCGAGGCGACCCCCTCCCAGATGGGCGCGTTGCTCATGGGCCTGCGCGTGCGCGGCGAGACGGTGGAGGAGATCGCGGGCGCGGTCTCCGTCATGCGCGCCAAGATGCTCACCGTGGAGGCCCCCGACGAAGCGGTGGACGTGGTGGGCACCGGCGGCGACGCCTCCGGCTCCTACAACATCTCCACCTGCGCCAGCTTTATCGTCGCGGGCGCGGGCGTGCCGGTGGCGAAACACGGCAACAGGGCGCTCTCCTCCAAGTCCGGCGCGGCGGATGTGCTCTCCGCGCTGGGCGTGCGGCTGGATCTTGATCCGGCCGGCATCTCCCGCTGCATCGGCGAGGCCGGCATCGGCTTCATGTTCGCCCCCTCCCACCATCCGGCCATGAAGCATGTGGGCCCGACTCGGGTGGAGATGGGCACGCGCACCATTTTCAATCTGCTCGGTCCGCTCTCCAATCCGGCCGGCGTGAAGCGGCAGATGGTGGGCGTGTTCGCGAAATCCTGGATCGTGCCCCTGGCCGAGGTGCTGAAGGCGCTGGGCTCGGAGAAGGCGTTTGTGGTCCACGGATCGGACGGGCTGGACGAGATCACCATCTCCGGCGGCACGGACATTGCCGTGCTGGAAGACGGCCGCATCCACACCTTCACCCTCAACCCGGAGGACGTGGGCCTCGCCCGCGCGCCCGCCGAGGCGCTGAAGGGCGGGGATGCCGCACATAATGCCGAAGCCCTGCGGGCCGTGCTGGACGGCGCCCCCGGCGCCTATCGCGACGTGGCGGTGCTGAACGCCGCCGCCGCCCTGGTGGTGGCCGGCCGCGCCAAGGACCTCACCGAAGGCGTCGGCATGGCGCAGACCAGCCTCGACACCGGTTCGGCCCGCGCGCGGCTGGAACGCCTCGTCACCCTCTCCGCCTCTCTCGCCCCGGAGGCCGCGCAATGAGCGACATCCTCACCAAGATCGAGGCCTACAAGCGCGAGGAAATCGCCGCCGCGAAGAAGGCCCGGCCGCTCGCCGAGATCGAGGCCGCGGCCCGCTGCGCGCCGCGCGTGCGCCCCTTCGCCGGGGCTATCGAGCAGAGCCTGTCCGAAGGCCGCACTGCGCTGATCGCCGAGATCAAGAAGGCCAGCCCCTCCAAGGGCCTGATCCGCGCGGACTTCGACCCGCCTTCGCTCGCCCGCGCCTACCAGCGCGGCGGCGCCACCTGCCTCTCGGTGCTCACGGACACGCCCTCCTTCCAGGGCGCGCCGGACTATCTGAAGGCCGCCCGCACGGCGGTGAGCCTGCCGGTGCTGCGCAAGGACTTCATGTACGACACTTATCAGGTGGCGGAGGCCCGCGCCTGGGGGGCGGACTGCATCCTCATCATCATGGCCGGGGTGGACGACGCCCTCGCCCGCGACCTCGCCGACGCGGCCGCCGCCTACGGCATGGACGCCATCGTGGAAGTCCATGACGACGCCGAGCTGGACCGCGCGCTGGCGCTGCCCTGCCGGCTCATCGGCATCAACAACCGCAACCTGCGCACGTTCGAGACCACGCTGGAAACCTCGGAACGCCTCGCGCCCCGCGTGCCGAAGGACCGCATCGTCATCGGCGAGAGCGGCATCTTCACGCCGGCCGACGTGGCGCGGCTGGCACAGGTGGGCATCGGCACCATCCTGGTGGGCGAGAGCCTGATGCGGCAGGAGGATGTCGCATCCGCGACGTGCCAGCTCCTCGCCAGCTAGGCTTGCCGTATACGTGAAGTTACGCCTTAATACGTGAGGTGGCCCGACAAGAGGCCGCATGCACCGGCCCCTGCGCGGGCTGGTGCCTCACGGGAGGAAAAGCTTCATGAAGACGTTTCTTTGCGTGGCGCTTGCCGCCGCCAGCCTTATCGCCACGCCTGTTTTCGCCGCGGACCCGACCGGCCTGTGGCAGACCCCCACCCGCAGCGGGCAGGTGGAAATCTCCAAGTGCGGCGCCAGCCTCTGCGGCCGCCTCGTCTCCTCCGAGGGGCTGAAGGCCGATCCGGCGCTGAAGGACGTGAACAATTCCAACGCCTCGCTGCGCGGCCGGGCGCTGAAGGGCCTCACCATCCTCACCGGCTTCTCCGGCGGCCCGCAGGAATGGACCGGCGGCAGCATCTACAACGCCGAGGACGGCAAGACCTATTCAGGCACCATCACCATGGATGGCGACAACACCCTGAAGCTGCGCGGCTGCGTGGTGGTGCCGCTGTGCAAGACGCAGGTCTGGACCCGCCTGCGCTGATCCAGCCAACGCCGGCAACACAGCCTTTCCGCCGCCCTGTTCCTGCGGCGGTGGACAGGCGCCGCCGCGGACGCCATCTTCCCCAACCTCAGATCGATTCCGGGGAAGACCGCGACGTCCATGGCCAGCCTGACCCATATCGACGAACAGGGCGCCGCCCGCATGGTGGACGTGTCCGACAAGGATGCGACCACCCGCGAGGCGCTGGCCGAGGGCCGCGTGGCGATGGCGCGCGAGACGCTGGACCTCATCCTCTCCGGCAACGCCAAGAAGGGCGATGTGCTGGGCGTGGCGCGCATCGCCGGCATCATGGCCGCCAAGCGCACCCATGAGCTGATCCCCCTCTGCCATCCCCTGATGCTGACCAAGGTAGAGGTGGAGGTTGTCCCCGATCCCGCCCTGCCCGGCCTTCGCGTCACCGCCCGCGCCAAGGTGACGGGCCAGACCGGCGTGGAGATGGAGGCGCTGACCGCCGTCTCCGTCGCCTGCCTCACCATCTACGACATGGCCAAGGCCGCCGACCGTGGCATGCGGATTGAAGGTATCCGCCTGCTGGAGAAATCCGGCGGCCGCAGCGGCCATTTCCGCGCCGAGACCGGGGCGGCCTGAGCCGGCCCGCCACCATGACCCGACAGCACGTGCAGAGTGAGGGAGCCGCGCCATGGCGCTCATGACCGTCGAGGAGGCCACCGCGCTCATCACTGAGGGCGTCGTCGCGCTCGGCGTCGAGGATGTGCCGGTGCAGGCGGCGGCCGGCCGCGTGCTGGCGCGCGATCTCGCGGCCCGCCGCACCCAGCCCCCCGCCGACATGTCGGCCATGGACGGCTACGCCGTGCGCGGCGCCGACATCGCCGAGACGCCCGCGCACCTCACCGTCATCGGCGAGTCCGCTGCCGGGCGCCCCTTCGCGGGTGTGGTGGCCGCCGGGCAGTCCATACGCATCTTCACCGGGGCCGTCGTGCCTGAGGGCGCCGACACGGTGGTGATCCAGGAAAACGTCACCCGCGACGGCGACACCATCACCACCACCGCCCCGACTGCCGCGCTCCGTAACGTCCGCAAGCGCGGCTGCGATTTTTCAGAAAGCGCACCCGGACTGTTCGCCGGCCGGCGCATGACCGGCCGCGACATCATGCTCGCCGCCGCCATGGACCATGCGACAGTGCCGGTCGCGCGCCGCCCGCGCGTCGCCCTGCTGCAGACCGGCGACGAACTGGTGCTGCCCGGCCAGGGCACCGGCAACGACAGCGAGATCGTCGTCTCCAATGCCTTCGGCCTCGCCGAACTCGCCCGCCGCGCCGGTGCCGATGTGACCGACCTCGGCCTCATCAAGGACGACCTCGCGGCCATCCGCGCCGTGGTGGCGCGCGCGCTCTCCGGCGAATTCGATCTCGTGGTCTCCTCCGGTGGCGCCTCCGTGGGCGATCATGACCTGATGGCACCGGCGCTGAAGGCCGAGGGGGTGGACCTCTCGGTGCACAAGATCGCGCTGCGCCCCGGAAAGCCGCTGATGTTCGGCCATCGCGGCGCCGTGCGGGTGCTGGGGCTGCCGGGTAACCCGGTGTCCTCCCACGTCTGCGGGATGGTCTACCTCGTCCCCCTCATCCGCGCTCTGCAGGGTGATTCCCGCCCCGGCCCCGAGACCGTGCCGGCGCGCCTCGCGGCCGACCTGCCGCCCAATGATGTGCGGCGGGATTTCATGCGCGCCACCCTCGACCGGCGCGCGGATGGCTCGATCCACGCCATTCCCTGCGCCTCGCAGGACAGCGCCATGCTGAGCATTCTCTCCGCCGCCGACTGCCTTCTGGTGCGCCCACCCTTCGCGCCCGCGGGGCGCGTCGGCGACCCCTGCGAGATTATTCCCTTCGACGATTGAGCGTTAACGGGGCCTTCACCACTTGCGGAACACAAAAGGAACAGATAAAGACTGTTCATGATTTGTTTCGCGGCGCACCGGGCTGGATGCGCCTTGAATCGGGACCGGCCGAGAGCGCCGCTTCCGGGCGGTGCGTGCAAGGAACGGGGCCAGGGAATGCTCACTCGGAAGCAATACGACCTTCTGCGCTTCATCCATGAGCGGCTCAAGGAAACCGGGGTCCCACCCTCCTTCGACGAGATGAAGGAAGCGCTGGACCTGCGCTCCAAGTCCGGCATCCACCGCCTCATCACCGCTCTGGAAGAGCGCGGCTTCATCCGCCGCCTTCCCAACCGCGCCCGTGCGCTGGAAGTGGTGCGCCTGCCCGACAGCGTGGCGCCGGGCCTTGCCTCCGCCCGGTCCGCAGGGCGCGGCTTTTCCCCGTCGGTCATCGAGGGCAGCCTCGGCAAGGTCCGTCCGGTGCCGGAGGACGACGAGGCGGGCCAGGTGGTCTCGGTGCCGGTCATGGGCCGCATCGCCGCCGGCACGCCCATCTCCGCCATCCAGAGCCGCAGCCACACGCTGAACATCCCGCCCGAGATGCTGGGCTCCGGTGAGCACTTCGCCCTTGAGGTCCGCGGTGACAGCATGATCGAGGCCGGCATCCTCGACGGCGACACGGTGCTGATCCGCAAATGCGACAGCGCCGATACCGGCGACATCATCGTCGCGCTGGTGGACGACGAGGAAGCCACCCTCAAGCGCCTGCGCAAGAAGGGCGCCTCCATCGCACTGGAGGCTGCCAATCCGGCCTACGAGACCCGCATCTTCGGGCCCGACCGCGTGCGCATCCAGGGCCGGCTCATCGGCCTGATGCGCCGCTACTGATCCTTATTTCTCCTGCGGGAGATCCGGAACGGGGTGAGGGGCGCGGCGGTCCACGCTCAACGGGCGCCTGCGCTTTTTCTTAGAGGCGTTGCCCCTCACCCCGACGCCTCTTGAAGCCCCTCCATCAGGGCGCGGTCGCATCCGCCTGAGGGTCGCCGGCATCGGCGGTGGCGGGCTCGGATATGGGTTCCGGTGGCAGCTCCGCCATCCATGGACGGGATACGCCAGCCTTGCGGCTGGATTCGGCGAGGAGCGCGCCGTCGCGGAGGGTGAAGGCGAGCGTCCCTGTCCGCGCAAGTTTCGCCGGGGTCAGCACCTCTGCTGGGCAGGTCTTGGGCGGCGGATCGCGGGTGACGACCATACGGGCGTTCAGGCAGTCGGCCTCCAGGCTTTCGGCGCGGCGCGAAATGGCGATAGTGCCGCCGCCGGGCAGCGGCGCGGTGCAGCCGAGCGGATCGCAGGTGAATCCGGCGGCAAGGTCCTTCGTTCCGGCCGTGCGGCGGTCGCCCTCCCGCGTCAGCCACTGCTCCACCACGAGTTTCTGGCCCGAGGCGCCGAGCACCGAAAGCCGCCCGTCCGGCATCCGCACCGCTACCGTCTGGGCATCGGGCGCGATGAGGAGGTCCGGCTTCAGAGGCGCGCCCGCCACCAGCGCGGCGAGGCATAGGGGCGCCAGCGCCCCCAGGGTGAGGACGCCGCGCAGCAGGCAGAGGGCCAGCAGCGCGAGCGAGAGCCACAGCAGCGTCCCGGTGCCGATGAAGGCGGCGCGGATGTCGGCGCCCGGCAGTGTGCCCACCCAGTCGGACACCGCCGTCATGATCTCGATGCCGCGCCCCATCACCGGCCAGGCGAGATGATCCCAGCCGAACGGCATCAGCAGCACGCCCGCAAGGCCGGCCGGCATCACGAGGAAAGAAACTGCGGGCATGGCGGCGAGGTTGGCGAGAAGCCCATAGGGCGCGACCCGCTGGAAATGGAAGATGCCATAGGGCGCCGTCGCCAGCCCCGCCACCAGCGAGGTCAGCGCCGTGCCCGCCACCAGCACAGCCACCCAGGAGACCACCGCGCCGGCGATGCCATCCGGCCGGGGGATCGCCCGCAAGGGCTGGAGCCGCTCATAGGCGGCGACGAGGGCGAGGGTGGCGGCAAACGACATCTGCGTTCCCGGGTCCAGCGCCGCTTCCGGCGTCAGCGCCAGCACCACCACCGCCGCGACGCCCACCGATCGCAGCGACAGGGACGGCCGCCCCACCATCACGCCCGCCAGCACCAGCCCCGTCATGACAAAGGAGCGTTGCGCCGGCACGTCATTGCCCGACAGCACGAGATAGAAGGCGCTGCCCGAAAGCGCGATCAACGCCGCGATGGACTTGATGGGCAATGACACCGCCAGCCCCGGCACCAGCGCCAGCAGGCCCCGCGCCAGCGCGAACAGGGTGCCGGCCACCAGCGCCATGTGCAGGCCGGAGATGGAGAGGATGTGCGAAAGGCCGGAGACGCGCATGCTCTCCTCCACCGCCCGCGGAATGCCGGAGCGGTCGCCGGCGACCAGCGCCACCGCCACTTCGGCCGGGACGCCGGAGAGCGAGGCGCGGATCCGGTTCGAGAGGCTCTGCCTCACCCCGTCCAGCCCCATGGCGAGGCGCACGGACAGAGGCGGGTCGCGCGGCGGCGCCGCCTTCGGCCGGCCGAGCCCGTAGCCGATGGCGCCGATGCCCTGAAACCAGGGCGCGCGGCCGAAATCGTGGGCGCCCGGCATGGCGGGGCCGGAGGGCGGCAGCAATTGCGCCAGCTGCGTTACATGGCTGCCCACCGGCGGCGCCCAGTCCTTGCGGAGCGAGAGCCGCACCAGCGCCGGGGCGTTGGCGAGCCCACGCACGGCGTCTCCATCAAGCCGCAGCAGGATGCGGTCGCCCGTGGTCCGCCGCTCGACCCGCTCGATGAAGCCGGACAGGCGCACCGGGGCCTTGGGCGGCACGATCATCTCGTGGGCGATGAGCGCGGTGCGCACCCCGCCCGCCGCAAAACCGGCTGCAGTTGCGAGCAGCACCGCGGCGATGCCGAACACCACAGGCCGGGCCCGCGCAGCCAAGGCCGCCGCCGCAAATGCGGCCACCAGGACGAGACTGGCGACGAGCGATGGCTCGGTGGACGCGCCGAAATAGAGCAGGATGCCGGCGGTAAAGGCGGCCGGCAGCCACAGGATCAACCGGCCCGAGGCCGCCTCGGCTGCGACGTCATGGGCGATGCGTGCCTTCAACACGTCGGCGAAGCGGATAAGACCGCGCGTGGAGAGCGCCGGGAGCGCGCCCGCGGCTCCCCGCCCCCCTCGCGCCCTGCCTGAGGCCCGCTCGTCCATCCCCGCCCGCCGAGGGGCCGGTCCGGGCCGCGCCCGCCCCGTGTTCCTTGTGCCCCGCCTCTATGCTACACGGGCGCCTCCCGCGCGCCATGTGGTTCGGTTTGCGTTCCGCAGGGCTGCCGCACGCGCGTCTTCCGTCCAAGCGGACCCAATCCCGCCGAGCCCCGCCCGATGTCGCAGATCGTCACCCGCTTCGCCCCCTCGCCCACCGGCTTCCTGCATATCGGCGGGGCGCGCACGGCGCTGTTCAACTGGCTCTATGCCCGCCACACCGGCGGCAAGATGCTGCTGCGCATCGAGGATACGGACCGCCAGCGCTCCACCAAGGAAGCCATCGACGCCATCCTTGAAGGCCTCTCCTGGCTCGGCATCGATTGGGACGGCGATCCCATCTACCAGTTCGCCCGCGCCGAGCGGCATCAGGCCGCGGTGGCGGAGATGCTGGCGAAAGGCAACGCCTATCGCTGCTACGCCACGCCCCAGGAGCTGGACGAGATGCGCGAGCTGGCCCGCAAGGAGGGCCGCCCGCCGCGTTATGACGGCCGCTGGCGCGACCGCGACCCCTCCGAGGCGCCGGCCGACCGCGCTCCCGTCATCCGCCTGCGCGCCCCGCAGGAGGGCGAGACGGTGATCGAAGACATGGTGCAGGGCACCGTGACCTTCCCCAACAAGGATCTCGACGACCTCGTGCTGCTGCGCTCGGACGGCACGCCCACCTACATGCTGGCGGTGGTGGTGGACGACCACGACATGGGCGTCACCCACATCATCCGTGGCGACGACCACCTCACCAACGCCGCCCGCCAGACGCAGATCTATCGCGCGCTGGGCTGGGACGTGCCGCGCATGGCCCACATTCCGCTCATCCACGGGCCGGACGGGGCCAAGCTCTCCAAGCGCCACGGCGCGCTGGGCGTCGATGCCTATCGCGACATGGGCTATCTGCCGGCGGCGCTGCGCAACTATCTGGTGCGCCTCGGCTGGAGCCATGGCGACCAGGAGGTGTTCTCCACTGACGAGATGGTCGAATTCTTCGACCTCGACAAGGTCGGCCGCTCGGCCGCGCGCTTCGACTTCGCCAAGCTCGAAAGCCTCAACGGCCACTACATGCGTGCCTCCAGCGATGCCGAACTGCTGGCCGCCATCGACGCGCTGCTGCCCCACCTGCCGGACGCCGAGCATCGCCTGCCGCGCATGACGGACACCCGCCGTGCCCAGCTCGCCGCCGCCATGCCGGGTCTGAAGGAGCGGGCGAAGACCCTGGTCGAACTGCTCGACAATGCCGACTTCATCTTCGTCGAGCGGCCCATCCCGCTGGACGAGAAGGCGACGACCCTGCTCTCGGCCGAGGGCCGCGCCCACCTCGGCCGGCTCGTGCCGCTGCTGGAAGCCGTGGAGTGGACCGCCGCCGCCACCGAGGCCGTGGTGCGCGGGTATGCGGAGGCGCAGGGCGTGAAGCTCGGCGCCGTGGCGCAGCCGCTGCGCGCCGCGCTCACCGGCAAGTCCACCTCCCCTCCGGTGTTCGATGTGCTGATCGTGCTCGGTCGCGAGGAGAGCCTCGGCCGGCTCCGGGATCAGGCGGCTTGAAGGCGGCCGCCGTCACCGTCGCGCTGGATCTGAAGGGGCTGAAATGCCCCCTGCCCGCTTTGCGCACCCGCAAGGCGCTGGCGCAGGCGGCGGCGGGCACACGGCTCGTCGTCACCTGCACGGACCCCATGGCGGTGATCGACATTCCGCACCTCGCCCACGAGACGGGCGCGGTGCTGGAGACGCAGGAGGTCGAGGCCGGCCTCCTGACGTTCGTGCTGGTGAAGCCGGCCTGAGATGAAGCCGGCCTGAGAGGCGCTTTGCCCCGCTCAAACGCCGCGCGGGGACGTCTTGCCTCGCTCAAACGCCGCGCGGGCTTGGAGGGCTCACGCCGTCAGCGGCAGCGCCCGCTCCACCAGCCGCACCCAATAGGACGCCCCATAGGGAATCGCGGCATCGGCAAAGTCGTACTGCGGATGGTGCAGGCCGGCGGACGGACCGTTGCCGATGAAGATGTAGGCGCCCGGCTTCTCCTCCAGCATGTAGGCGAAGTCCTCGGCCGCCATCAGCGGCGGCGCGGCGGCGTCCACCTCCGAGGCGCCGGCCACCTCGCTCGCCACCTCGGCGGCGAAGGCCACCTGATCGGCGTGGTTGCTGGTGACGGGATAGCCTTCCTTGAAACTCACCGTGGCGGTGGCCCCATAAGCGGCGGCAACGCCCTCCGCCACCTGCCGGATGCGCTCACGCAGCTGCGCGCGCACGCCCTGGTCCAGCGTGCGAGCGGTGCCGACGAGGGTGGCCGAGGGCGGCAGCACATTGTCCGCCTCGCCCGCATGGAACATGGCGATGGAAACCACCGCCGCCTCCAGCGGATCCACGTTGCGCGAGACGATCTGCTGCAGCGCCATCACGATGGCGGCGCCGGTGAGCACCACGTCCACGCCCTGGTTGGGCCGGGCGGCGTGGGCACCGCGCCCGTCCACCACGATCTCGATATGGTCGGCCGAGGCCATGATGCCGCCCGGCCGCATGGCGAAGCGGCCCACCTCCAGCCCCGGCAGATTGTGCATGCCGTAGACTTCGCGGACGGGGAAGCGCGCGAACAGGCCGTCGTCGATCATCGCCTTGGCACCGGCCCCACCCTCTTCCGCCGGCTGGAAGATGAGCACCGCCGTGCCGGAGAAGGCGCGGGTTTCCGCCAGATGGCGCGCAGCGCCGAGCAACATGGCGGTGTGCCCGTCATGGCCACAGGCGTGCATCTTGCCGGGAGTCTCGGACGCATAGGCGGCGCCGGTCTTTTCCAGAATGGGCAGCGCGTCCATGTCGGCGCGCAGGCCGATGAGCGGGCCATCCCCCTTGCCGCGAACGATCCCCACCACGCCGGTGCGGCCGATGCCGGTGATGACCTCGTCGCAGCCGAAGGCGCGCAGCTTCTCCGCAACCGAAGCGCTGGTGCGGTCGAGGTCGTACATCAGTTCGGGATGGCGGTGGAAATCCTGCCGCCAGGCCGCGATTTCGTCGGCGCGGGCAGCGATGTGGTTGTTGACCGGCATGGCAATTCCAGAAGCAATTGAGCGACCATGGTGCGGAAGCCATCCTGCCCGGTCAATGCCCGCGCCCGCGCTGCCCCCGGCGAAATGCCGGGACATCCGCCCCACCCGGCCTTGACCCCGCCGCCTTCGCACCCTAACCAACGCGTCAAGTGAGCCCGTAGCTCAGCCGGTAGAGCACGTGACTTTTAATCATGGGGTCTCGGGTTCGAATCCCGACGGGCTCACCACCTAACCCCTTAAAATCAAAAGAAAATCTTGAACGAAGTTACCCTAAGCCGGTGGCGAAAATCTCGCCAGGGTATCGATACGGGTAACAAGAGCGTGAGGATTGCGCTTTGTGGAGGAATCGGCCCGGCCGGGAAGTGCGGCCGGACCGAAGGGTGTCAGAAGTCCGCGCCGTCGCCGCCGAGCGTGATGTAGCGTTGTCGCTGCTCAGTAAGTCCGCCCTGATCTGCGAGGCCGTTGTCGTCCTCTTCGTCGTCGGCATCGTCGGCCTCTAGGTCCGGGTCGCCGTCGATGTCGTCTAGCAGGGCTATCAACGCCTCTATGGCGTGTTCGATCTGCCGCCGCAGCACAGGGGCGGGAAGGTCTTCCAGCTTCATGCCCTGCCCTCCCGCTGCACGTAGGCCCGGAAGGTGGCGCACATGGCGTCCGTCTCGAAGCGCTCCATCTGGCACCCTTCCCAGCCCCAACGGGTGGCGATGAAATCGAGATAGGCCACCATGCCGGCCTTCGTGGTGGGCACGGTCTTGAGAAACCCACGGGCCGCTGCCTCATAGGCGGAGAGGACGGCATCCTCTTCGGCGCGCATCTGGTCGTTCATGCGGCCGTGGTGGGCAATGTGCTCAGCCTGCCGCTCCATGAGGTTGTCGATGGCGAGAAGATTGCTCTTCACGGCATCGATGGCGAGATAGACCGGATCAACCGGCTGGGCCGTTGCCGTGGTGAGGGCCGTGGTGGCGAGGCAGGCCCCGGCGACGTGGCCGAGGAAGCCCCGCCGAGAGTAAGCGCGGCTCATTGCGGCACCTCCGGCAGGGAGAAGGTTACGGCGCGACCGTGAAGGCATTCCCAGGCGGCTTGATGGGCGTCCAAGGCATCGCGCAGATTCTGGACAATCACCGAACCAAGAGAGTGCAGCGCTCCAGATTCAGGGCTGTTCTCAGCGACCAGCATCAAGGCGTGGGCGAGTCCATCGGCGATACCGAGGGGGCCTTCCATGCTGGAAAGGGCCGCGATGGCGCCGGCAACATTGGGGGTGTCACTCATTGCACCGCCTCCCCCGTACAGACTGGCCCGAGTACCGCGTCGTGAATCTGTTGGGCCAGGAACAGCACCCGGAGGCGCAGGGCCGGATCGTCGGGAAGGGCGCCGACGATCTGGCATGCCTGAACTCGGGCGAGCATTTCGTCGCGATTGTCACGCAGCGGCTCACTGCCAAGGGCGAGAGACGGGGCTGCGTCACGTCCAAGATGGAAGCGGCTCATTGGTGCACCTCCTTCTCCGCCATCGCGATCTGTGAAGCGGCCTCCTTCCGAGCCCAGCGACGAACCGTTGACATATCCACACCGGCCGCAAGCATGACGGCACTCGCGCGCGTGGCGGGCGGCAGCGGTTCAGGCGCGCCATCTAGCGGGTGATGGAACTGGCGAACGGGCGTGCCGATTGGGGCGTAAATGCCTTGCGTGTAGCCAATGGACCGGCAAACGGCGATTTGCTCGTTCCAAAGCCATTCGAGATAGGCGAGCATGATCTGCCGCTCGGACGTTTCGTTGGGCAAAGCGGTGGCGTTTGCCGCCGCGGAGGTGCGAGGCATTGGAACTGCTCCTGTGGTAAGTCATATTAAAACGATGACCTTCACAGAATGCACCTATTAGCGTTCACGTCAACCAGATGATATGACCTTGCTACATCACCATGAGGTCATTAGAATTCCAGAGATGCTGACGCCCGCCCAATGCCGCGCTGCCCGCGCCCTGATCAATTGGTCGCAGACCCAACTCGCTCAGGCCTCCGGCGCGGGAGTGTCTACAATCCGTGACTTTGAAACGGGGAAGCGCAGCCCGATCGCCAACAACTTAGCGGCCATCCGGGCCGCCCTAGAGGCTGCCGGCGTGATCTTCGTGGCCGAGAATGGTGAGGGACCGGGGGTGCGGCTGCGCAAGGAGCGGTGATCAACGCCGCGCTGCTTCGCCCCCTCCGACAAGAGGGGTTGCGAGCGCGCTTGCGTGCGGGAGAGAACGCATGCAACTATTGCGACGAAACATAGGACAGTCGCCCAAAAACTAACTAGAAGGTAGCCGACATGGCCAATAATTTCTCCGAAATAACGATTGTTGACATCATTCCGAAAGAGGCAGCAGCGGCCGGAACAGGACAGCTTATGAATGTACCATTCGCCCTTTCAGCGACACCAACAGCAGATTGGCAAAGATACTTCTACAGTTTCTGGAAAAATTATTTCAACTTTAATAAAAGAAAAGCGACGATTACAGGAAATAGAATTATTTGCGTCTGTCTGGTTGATGAAATTCCAACCGTATTTGATCAGCTCAAGAATGCCATTGAGGAGGCAAACAAAAAATATCAAGCAGATTTAGATCGTATAGCGAAAGCTTCCGCAGATGCAGCAAAAAAACAAAAGGAGGTTATTGATCAAATTGAAGAAGTGAAAAAGAAATTAGGTTTTTAATCAAGGCGCGATTATCCTGTTCGGGTCTACGCCACCGTCCGACGGATCACGTAGCCCTGGCGACAACGCCCCCCCCTTGAGGGGGCCGCGCCGAGTAGGGCTGGCACCTTCAGGCTTGGTGTGCACTCACCACGAACGAGCGGACGATGCGGCACACGGCCCCCATCGTGGCCTCATCGACCGGGCCGATGCCATGGCCTTCTTGATCGGTCACTACGGCGAGATAGGCGAAAAGCCCCTCGCGCGACGTAGGCGTCGTGTTGAGGAAATCCAACCATGCCTGCGTATCGGCGTCGCAGCCCGCGTTGCTCCTCCCTTCGATGGCATCGCCCTCGGGCGAAGGGTCAAAGCAGGAGACGCCGCGCGAGGTGCAACGATCCTCGTACTCCCCCAACGCCTTGAGTGCCGCCTTAAACGTCAGTCGTTTCTCCCGGAAATTGGCAATGGCCTCAAAAACAGGGTCGACCGAGGGGATGGCATGCGCGGACGTAGGGAAACTAGTCATTTTCAGGGCTCCTAGTGAGGTGCTTCGATACCTAGGGCGCTCCGCAAGTGATGGCCTTGGCTCGCGGGGTAGTCAGCACTACATTAAACCTCAACGGGTAAGAATCAGAGAGAGTCATGCATTACGCAAGGGCGCCGATAGCTGAGGTCGTAATCGACGTGCGAGGCGTTACCGATGCGTTTGACATCGCAATTTTGACGGAGCTTGCATCCGAACTCGAGGCGGTGTTTCCGGTCCAAAAACCCATCCAGGTTGTGCAGGTCACGATTGACACGGCAGCCGCCTCTCCAGAGGAGGGGACCCGTCGCGCCCTAAGCCAAGCGGGATATCGTCTAGAAAACACCGATGGTACGCGCGTTCTGCAAATTCAAGAAAAGTCGTTTATTTATAGCCACTTAGCGCCGTATTCGTCGTGGGCCACCTTCAAGGAAGAGACTGCTCCTCTATTGAGAAAGTACATTTCGAGGCTCAATATAGGAACGATTAGCAGATGCGCGGTCAGGGTAGTCAATAAAGTAAGTTTTCCATTTTCCAAGATCGACATCGAAGACTACTTCTCTATTTTTCCCCACTCTCCAGAAGAATTGGGCCCGTTGGGCGCGTTTCATATGAAGCTGAGATTCGCTTGTGATTCCGCTGAAAACTCGTCGGTCGTGGTCACATTTGCCGGTGATAATCAGTGGAGCAAAGGAGACCTTACCGCTATTCTGGATATCGATATTTTTAGTAATGAAGAGTTTCCATACGATGAGTATAAATTATGGACGAAGCTAAACAATTTTAGTCTGGAGAAAAATAGAACATTCGAGGCATGCATAACAGACAAGCTTAGGGCGCTTATATCATGACAAAATACAGCCTTTCGCGCGATGATGACCAGTGGACGTTTTCGGAGTCTGGTGGCGCTGAATCATACTACCTGTCCGGCGTGCCTGTCGCCCGCAGTGCGGTGACGTACATCGGAATGATGCGCGAACGCTCTAAGCTGGATAACTTATCTCGTCTCCCCGATGATTGGGATGGGAATGGCAGTGCGAGACCGGAACGGCTGGCGTTAGTAAACGCAAGGCTCTGGCTGGACGCCATTTTTGCCGTCTCCACATCGACTCCCTTCTTTTGGATCCCGCCTCATATTAGCGCAAGCGAGTCGGGCGAGATTGTATTTGAGTGGTGGTGGAAGCATCGAAAGCTGACCATATATTTCGGAACTAATAATATAGAGTATATTAAGGTCTGGGGTCCTGACATTGATAATGAAATGGAGATGGGCGTTTTATCTAACGCTTCTGAATTCGCTGGCTACTGGAACTGGCTGTTCGGGCGATGACGGGGATAACAAAAGTTGATGACGATGAACTTCTTTATCGCCGCATTTTGGCGGATAGTGACCAGTATAGGTTGGTAGACGGGAAGGTAATTTTTACCAGCACCGCCTTCAACGATAGGTGTATGAAGCCATCAGTCGATCGATCCGCATATCGAGCTGACCCGGAGGCCTGCAAGTTCGCTGAAAGCGATGGCGTAACACATGTCGTGACGTCTGAAGTGCGCGGTGTTTCGAACATTGCAATCGGGCCCGATGATGAGAAGAAATTTTGCGTCGATGCAATACATAGGCCAGTAGATGATCCGGCCAATCCAGCACATACTCAAATTGAGTGTGATCCGGAGATGTCGAGCTCCAGCAGATTTAAGAAGCTGAAGGAAGCCTTGGCGATATTAGCGTCGAAGCAGGGCTTTGTTGTTGAGCCATCGGTTGGCTCCGCCGCCGAATCACCGAAGACGGATCCGTAGGTTGTCTATCGGAGTTTCGCCGCAGCGATCGATTGATCCAATGTCTGGCGACGGATTTCGCGGAATGTGTGCAGCGTCAATCCGTGGCCTAGAAGGAGGACTTCACTCCTCGTGCCCAGGCACCACTCGCAACTCCGGCCGGGCCAGATCAGGCGGGCGGGGCTTCGCCAGATCAGGGAGATAGATTCCGCAAGTGGGCGACAGTTTACGCTGTGCTCGCCGTGTCGGATCGGGGAGCGGATAGGGACACGGGAATCGGAGCCGGTCCAAGATCACATCAAGGCCCGCGTCTGCCCCATACCGTTCGGCCAATCGAGCAAGCCGGAGCCGCCCGCGCCTCTGGCAGAGGACGCAAGCCACCCGAACGACTACGTGGGGATACTCGACCAAACGCATAGGCGGACCGCTCCCCGCCCATGAATCTCATAGGAACAAAAAGAGAACAAGCCACGAGATATAGGGGTTGGCCCGCAACTACCGCAGTGCGTCCCCCAGTGAATGGCCGTGCCATTCGGAACTCGCGAACGGTGCTCGTGAAACGGCTTCGTCGCGGGCGCCTGTTCACGTGACCAAGCGGTTGGGATCGGTGGGCCGCAGATCGGCCGCGCTGTCCGTCTGCATCAGGTGAAGGCTTGCTGTGCGTTTCGGATCAGCTCGGAGGAAACATTGCGCTGCGCCCCGCTGAGGTTCGCCGCGGAGCCGGCCGGGTCAGTCGAGCCGTAGATCGTGATGGACGTCTTGTTGTCGATAGACGCGAAGCGGGAAGCCCCGCCGGCCATAGAAGGCGCCCCGAAAAGCTGACTCTGCTTGTCCTTGAGGCGCGCGGCCTGCTCATCCTGAAGCTGCTTCAGCTCTTCCGGCGAGAGGGTGCGGCCGCCTTCATTGGGAGCCGTGGAAAAGTGCATGGGATCCTTGGTGGACCGCCAGTTCATGCCCCAGCCAAGGCCCCACTTCTTCGCAAGCTCTGCGGTGTTGGGGGGGAGGTCAGTCTGGGTGGTGCCGTTCGGGTTTGCCGCCGGGTTGATGTCGATCGCTTGCCCATAGGCGTGCTTGGAAAGCTGGCCCGGGTTGTTCACGTTCGCCCGGTTCGCGAAGCCGCCGATGTCATTGATCGGGTAGCCCTGCGCCTCGAGATCGTTGATCAGCCCCTGAAACTGCGCCTGTGCGCCCTTGGCGACCCATGCCGTCTTGCCGGACTTGGTCCGCACCGGCGCCAGATCGGAGCGGCCGGCCGGCGGCGCCTCCTCGCCCGCTCGCGTATTTCCCTTGTTGTCCACCTCAGGCAGACCAACCTTCCGACGAAACCAGTTCTGACCTTGTGTCCACCAATTGTCCGGGCCGGACGCCTTCCCGTTCAGCGCGTCGTTGACTGCCCCACCAATAGCCAGCTTTTCGTCGGGCGTGGCAACGAACATGTCATAGCCGATGCCGGCCAGTGCCAGGAGAGCAAGAAAGGTTTTGTTCCCAGCCAGCAGCGAGAGAGACGAGAGGATTCCGAGGATCCACTTCCCCGCCATGAAGATCAGGATGCCCTCGAGCGCGGCGCGCAAACCGCTCTCCCCGATGAGTGCATCGGTCATGCCGAGGAACTGCGACACGACCGGCTCGAGCGCCTTGGCAAGGGCGAGGAAGTCGGAGGCCATCTGGCCCACGACCTTCAGGATCTGGCCGAGGATGTGAACGATCTGGTCCTGATGCCGGGCAAACCAGTCTTGGATTTCCCGAAGGTACTCCATCAAGGCCGGCTGAAGGTCGACCGTCACCTTAAGCGCCAGCGCCTCGAGCGCCAGCATCAGGCTTCGGAACGACGTCATCAGCTTGTTGGACGCTTCTGCCGCCTGTGCCGGGTCGACGCCAAAAGCGGCGTAGGTGAGTCGCGCCTCTTTCTTGTATCTCTCGACCTTCTCTTGCTGCGTGATGAAGGTGTTCCACGCCCGCTCATCACCGAGCCCCAGAAGGCCCGCGATCTGGGCAGAGACGTGGTAGGGGCGCTTGCCTAGCTTTGCGACGATATCGCCCAAGATGTCATCGGTCTCGCGCAGCTTCCCATTGTCTCGAGTGGCGATGCCGAGGCCCTTCAGCAGGCTCTCGGTTCCGGGGTTGGTCCGCAGCGCCGCGGCAAGGCCCTCATAGGCCTGCACCGCCTGGCTGGCCGACCCGCCGACCTGCGACAGGGCATAGCTCAGCGACTTGATGCTGGTGACGCTGGCGCCGGTGCGCTGCGACGTCCAATAGAGGTCGTCAAGGGACTTGGAAACCGCGAGGACGGTCGCCGAGATGGCGGTCGCGGCCACAGCGAGCGCACTGGCGATCCCGCTCATGGTCTTGGCGAGGTTGCCAAGGGCCGCGTTAAACCGGGCCTCTTCGCCCTTCTCGACCTTGAAGCCAAGCCTAGCGACGAAGTCGGCTACGGTTTCAGCCATTGCCGTTCCCCCTCAGTTCAGCGTTACGTTGCCAGGAGCAACGGGGACAGCATCGATGAGCGCCGGATAAGGGTCCTCGGATGCCTGGACGATCTCCATGACGATCTGGATCCGCTCGCAGATTCCGATGTCTTCGAACGCTAATGTCCCGTCCTCGGCGCACCACACCGGAACCCAGCGATCTGGAGCCGCCTCGCGCTCCAAATCGCGAAAGGTCGTGGAGAGGACGGAATCCCAATCGGCGGGGGGGATCGCGTAGAACACCTTCAACGCACCCGCCGCGCCAGCGGCTTCCAGCTCCTCCCCCGTAAAGGCGAGCATGGGAAGCAGCCGCGCCACTACCATAACCAGCTGATCGCGGGGAAACCTGCGAAACCGGTACTTTCGCCCTGACACTGCAATTTCGACATGATCCATGTTTTGTTCCTTCACATCGAAATGCTCAGGCGTCCGCGGATCAGCTGCGCAGCGAACCCATAGGAGGTCGGAGGCGTCACCGTCGTCGGAGGATTGTTGAAGCCGTCGCTCGTGGTCTCCGGGACTGTGTACGCCATCGGCCCGCGCACCGTCGCGGCGAGGTCGGACGGCAGGGCCTCCGGCGAAGCTTCCACGCGACCAAGCAACGCCCATCGGTCGCCCCGGGACAGCGTACTCGATCCTTCAATCAACGCCCGGAAGGCTGCTTTGTCTTGGTCTGAAAGAGCCATTGTTCGCGCTCCTAAATTGAAGTTGGTGGCCGCCGAACCATCGGTTGAACTCGCGCCACCTGACGGGGTTGTTTGAGCCGCGGCACTCTCCGTCTTGCCGCGCCGGGCGCTGGAGACTTCGCCCGGTGTCAGAACGCCGCGTTGGGATCACCTTCCAGCGCAGCGATAAAATCATGCCACCGCCCACGCGAATCCTTACTCTTTCGGTTAAGCGGCGAATTCAAAAGCCCGATCTGCGTCAGGGTGTTTGTCTGCAAGATGCGGCGCACATCATCATGGATGCGGAAGCCGATCATCTTGCCGCCTTCCATTCGCCAATGCTCGTGCGCACCTTCAAGTAGAGCGCGCATTTCAAGGGCACGGCTTTCCAGAACATCGATACTCGCCGCCATCTCGGCCGAAACCTCGATAACAACAGCCTCGATCCGCCGGCCGACTTCGGCCCGCTGCTCGGCGAGACGTTCCGTAGCCTCGCCGGCCTCGCGCTCCAGTTCCTTCAGACCGGTTCGCGCCGCCAAGATCTGGTTTTCGATCTCCATTTTCTCGGCCGCAGCCGCAGCCAGTTCGGGGGAGAAGTCGAATTTCGGGGCCTCGCCCCTCGCCATAGCGGCTTTCATGCTCGCCGCGCGCTCGCTCGCCACCTTGGCGTCAAGGTCCGCGAACGCCTGCGCCCGACGCTCCAGGCTGGCGACGAATTCCCGCGCCTGCTTGACGGCCTCGGCCGCTGCGCTCGAACTCTCGGCGAACACGTCCCGAATGCGGAGCGCGGCCGTCAGTTCGTCGCGGGCAGTGGCCGGAGTGGTGACAATAGCGTTCATGGCTTGTCCTTCGGACGGATGACGTAGGAGATGGAATTTCGATAGGCGCCGCTGTCGATAAGTGGACGGTCTCCGGCGCGACCATGCCCGCGCCGCTTCTGCAATGTCGCCGGCGCCAGCGGGACGAACGGCCCCTCGGTGATCTTGTTGCGCACCGCGTTCTGAGCGATCAGACCCGCCGAATGCAGCGCCTTCTCGCCGGCTTCTGCATCGCCCTTGAGCGCGGCCTCGGCGCCCTTTCGGAGCGCGACGGCGAGCGGGGCGTTCGCATCGGCAACGGCGGGCCGGAGGTGCGGCCGCGGCGGGATCGTGAAGGCGTGCCCGCCCGGGCCTTCGATGGTCGAGCCGAACTCCTGCACATAGCCAATCTCGGCGTTGTTCAGTGTCCGCTCTTCACCCGGCTCCGGCTGGCGCCCGGCATTCTCTGCAGGCACCCCCACCAGCACTTCCATGCGCGTGAGGCTGCGAATGCCGGAGAGGAGCGCGCTGGTGTCCGGCTTCTTTCGGATCTCGATGGGCATCATCGCTGCTCCATTCGCCGCTGGTGCTCGGCCCAGAAGTCGCGGTTGATCCGGTTCATGTCGCGGACACGATCGATGCCCAGCGCCACCTTGGCCGCCGCGATGCGCCCTTCCTCCGCAGCGTCCACCGACGCGCGGTCTCGGGCCGTCTTCGCCGCACGGCGAGCAACATATGCGTCCGTGTCCCTGCTCAGCTGCAGCACCTGCGTCAGCAACTCGCCGCTACGGTCCCGAGTGCATTTACCCGCCATATCCCGACCCTCCTCACGCCGCCCGAACGTCAAAGGCGCGCAACCAAATGTTGGCATCGAACCCACCGCCCCCAGCCGCCAGCACCACGGCCCCGGCCGCCACGTTGGCGAGGTCGTCGTGCCCGCCTGGGGGATGGTCGATAGAATCGCGCCCGCCGCGTGCCACACGGCGCTCAAGGGCGCTCAACTGGTTCGCCAGTCGCTCGTTTTCGAGAAGCTCCGCCCGCCCGCTGTTCACCAGCGGCAGGAACGCGGAGTAGATTTCCGACTTCGAGCGCTCCGAAGGCTCATAGGAGATGCCGGCGGCGCGGAAACGTTCGCGCGGCCACTCCCCGCCGTACCGATCGCCGGTGACGGAATGGATGCCGTAGGCCTTCAGAAGCTCGGCAAACTCGACCACGACGCCATCAGGCGAGAAAGGCGGCTTGCGCTCGCGCACCGCGTCCAGCACGGCGCCCTCGCCTTCACGATGCGCAATGCCCAGCGTGAAACTGTCCGCCGAGCCGCCCGACGGATCGACAAAGGCGACGTACCGCTTCCGGCTGTCAGGAGGCAGCTCCACCCGGCCCAAAGCCGTAACCTTGTCGATCACATCGCGACCAAGGAACGCCTCAACGTCCGTCCGAAACTCGGCGAGGTATTCGGCCGATGCCGACGCCGCGTCGCGCTCAATGGCCCGGTCCACCACCTTCTGACTGAGGCCGGGATTGAACGTCCGCGACGGGCCCTTGGCCACCAGAATGCGGGGGTCGCCGGCCGCGCCGTAGTAGCGCCGGAAGGCGTTCCACATCTCGCCGCGCCGAGCATACGGTGAGGAAATGCAGATCAGCGGGCCTCCCGTGGTCGCCAGCGCCGGCCGCACCGCGTTCAGTATCTCGCTGTCCGGGTTCGCCGAGGAGTAATCCCCCAGCCAGAACGCCACTTCGTCGCCGATGGCCGCGATTGCCGTAGAGCCGCGGATGGTGCGGTAGCTCGCCGGCCGCACCTCGATATCGATGCGGGTGCTAAGGCCGATGGTGTCGGACGTCTGCCGATCCACCTCGCGTGCGAATAGAGGCACCTCAGTGAAGATGCCCAGAACGTAGCTGAAGCACTTCTGCGCCTGCGCCATGCTCGCCGACATGATGGGGAGGCTTCCGCGCTCCCCCGGCGCCAGCACGCCCGCGTGATCGCAGAGAGCCGCCAGATAGGCCCCCAGCACGGCAATGGCGCGCGTCTTTCCGCCACGGCGCCCGACGATGGCCCAAAGCTCCTCCACCATCTCGCCGGGCTCCCGAGGCCTCCCGGTGAGGGCTTCGAACAACGTGCGCTCGTCTCGCGTCAGGGTCTCGCCCATGGATGCGATCAGCACCACGCGCCAGGCCGCCCAAGTGTCGCCGGCAAGGATCGTCCCGAAGAGGTCCGGGTCGGCCAAGGCCTCGCGCATGGTCACAAGGGGCTTCATTCCGCAGCCTCGCGCTGCTTCCGATCGGCAAGGAACCTGCCGAGGGAGGGGCTGATGTCCCGAGCCTTCCGGCCGATGCCGAGGCGTTGGGCGATGCGGGCGAGGCCGCCGACAATGGTCGCGTGGGCGGTGAGGTCGATTTCCTCACCCTGCGTCAGCTTGGCTTCCATCGTCTCGGCTAGGATGCTCAGGCTCGCGAACCGCCGGGCAAGCTGGTGGACGATCTCGGAACAGGCATCATCACCGCCCATGTCGCTGATGACTTCCGCATAGACGTCCCGATAGCGCCGCGCCGTCGCGGTGCGCTCGTCCACATCGAAGGCGAACAGGCGCGAACCGTTGGTCACGCCAGAGCGGCCATGTTTGGACTTCGATCCGACTGCCGCCCGACGCTGTGCCATGTGCCCTCTAAGTGGGTCCGCCGGATACCCGGCTGTTACCCTCATGATAGTACGCGAGAAGATGACGTAAGAAAATATAGGCATACCAAGACAATAGAAGACTTCTAGCACTTGATTTGTAATCAAACGCTCGCGGCATTGCGGCCCCAGCCGAACCACCCGCCCGACTTGCCGATTTCTTCCGTCGCCCTTCGCAATGCAGGTCCACCCCTGCCCTTTCATGCGAACAGGCGAACGAACACGAACACAGACGAACAAATGTTCGCGGGTGACAGGCGAACGAACACGAACACACCCCTTAGGGGGTGTTCGCATGTTCGCCACCCTGTTCGCCTGATCTGTTCCGGTCATGAGGGTGCTTGCAGAAGCCACACGAGGCTTTCCCATTTGGCGACGCGGCAGGCTGCGATCAGCGCCTCTTGAGCGCGCTTGAATGCCTGCTGTCGGGCGCGGGGCTCCGCGGATGCGCTGATGCCTCGCGCATAGGCGATGCGGCGCCACTCTTCCTCCGTGACCACCCGAGCATCGGCAGGGATGTGCTCGTCCTCGGGTGGCAACTGTCCAGCCTCAAGAATGGCTTCGTGAAGGGCTCGCAGGGCGAGGATTGCCGATGTGCTGAGACGCCCTTGCGCCCGTGCTGCGGAGGGCGCGGCGTGGCTCGGCACCACCACCGGTGCCGTGGTCGCCTCTCCGGTCTCGCGATCAGTGTGGAGCGTCACGCTCTCCAAGGTGAAGGCGAGACGGACGTCGCCGGGAACGTCATTCGATTTGTCGAGGGTGGCCGTACGGGCTTCCGCCGACTTCTCGACGCCTATGGTGCAGTCC
>JAEWBL010000527.1 GCA_023391175.1 Pseudomonadota bacterium | reverse complement strand
CGCCATGCCCACGAAGCCGCTGCGTGCCATCGGCGGGGATATGGTGGATCAAGAGGAGGTGCGCGCCCGTGCTCTCCTGTATCAGCGTGGCGTTGCCGACGAAGGCGCCCATGTCCTTCGGGCTGTTCTCGTCGCCTCCGGCGAGGGCCCGGCTCACGGTATCGATGACGATCAACTGCAGCGAGCCGGCTTCCTCCCGAAGCATCCGCGCATGATCGATGATCTCGTGCGCCTGCACGCGGGAGCTTCGCAGGTCGATCGCGCCCGACACGATGGCCAGCGGCATATCGGCGACCCCGTTCTGTAGTCCGAAGGCGGTGAGTCGCCGCTGCACCAGCGCGGAACGTTCCGCCGCGACATAGAGAACCCCGCCGCCGGTCACTCGCCGGCCGAACCATGGCCAGCCGCAGGCGACGTGCGCGGCAAGGTCGGTCGCGAGCACCGATTTGCCGGAGCCAGGCGCGCCGAAGATGCAGGAGGTCTCTGCGGAGCCGAGGAGGCCCTGCACCAGCCAATCCTTGCGCGGCTCGCTCGGGAAATCGGCGAACCGCGTCATCGTCAGCGTCGGGCGGGCCCGGGCCTTGGGAAAAGGAGCCGGCTCCGTCACGCTGCAGCCCTCCGAAGCTGGGTGCCTTTGCGGATCAACACGGGCTGGGGGCCGGGAGGCGCGAGGGCCGAGCGAACTTCACGTGCGTGGTCGTGATCTTCTGCCGCGAGCGCCGGGCCGGGCCGGAGCCGCCTCCATGCCGTCGCGCGATCAAGGATGACAAGGCCGTCGCCAGCCTCGCCCAGCCACCGCAGAGGGGTACGCCAGACGGGGACCGGCTCGCCCAGGCGGGTCAAGCCGAGGGATGCCTCGCCTAGGAGGACGGCCCGTCCGGTCAACATCGCGAATTTGTCCGGCCGGGAGACGGGCCACGCGAGAGCATCGATGGTCTCGCCGAAGGCATCGTGCACCAACATCACCAGCGACGGCAGGCCATCAACTGCGAAATCCCACCGCCGACGCGGGAAATATCGACAGTCAGCCTCCCGGATATTCCGGATCATCGCCTCCGACACGCCAGCGGCACGCAAGTCCGCCAGCGCCGCGCGGGAGGGGAAGCCGGACCGAGCCAGAAGCTCGCACTCCAGAAGGTTCGGCAAAGCTTCCGAGGGAACATCCATCAGTGGAGACGTCATCAGGCGCCTCCTTCGGTATGGTCAATCAGGCGGCATCCGTCTGCGATCCACGGCGAGGCCGCGGCGAGCGCATCGGCGCGGCTTTCCCCATCCCACACGCCGAGCGAGCATCCGTCTGGCGTCTGGAAGGTGAGAAAAAACCGATTGGTGCCTATCTCTTCCGGGAAGGGGCTTCGCGTGATCCGGCCGGCATCAAGGATGATGCGCGAGCACGGGCGAGGTTCGAAGGGGAGGATTTTCATCGGGCGCCCCCCGAGAAGGCTAGGGCCGCGATGGTGCTGGCGTGGGAGGGACTGAGGCGAAATCGCATCGCAAGAACGCGTGCTTGATGCCGCAGGAGGGGTTCGCTATCCTCGGTGTCGATCAGCTGCCCGGCGTGATCGCATTCCCGAGGCCCGCGCGCCGTTCCAGCGGCGGCGGGCTTCTTCGTGTTGAAGCGCATGGATCAGGCAGCCTCCTGCCCGTCACAGGAGCGTTCCCACTTCACCAGATCGCTCAACCGCCAATAAGGCCGGTCGGCAAGGTAGATGGGCTTCGGGAACCCGGACTTCTCGTTCTTTGCATAACGATCAATACTGCGGGTCGTCGTGCTGTAGCGCTGGGCAACGAGACCCTTCGTCAGGAACTTTTCGTTTTCGTCTTCCTCGCTCATGTCGTTTGCCTTTCGTGAGCCATGTGGGTGCTCGCGAGACAGGGAATGACATGTGCGGCGGCGCCTACACCGGACGCAATCGACGAGAATGAGCCCGATGGTCGAGCTAGCGGATTTTCAAGCTTGGAAAAGCGCCTTTTCCCGCGCTCCAAATTCGATAAACACTGTCCTCAGCTAAATGCGTTCCAAACTCCTCCAATACCTCCGAAACAATCGAACATGCCGTCTCGGATCCACCTCTCATTCCGCGAGAAATAGCAAATCCATAAACACTATTTAATGTTGTAACGGAAACAATTATCGCGAAATCACGTCTATCATTATTAAATGATGCCCTGCCCGGTTTCTTTGGCGTATCAATTCTACCCATCACCTTGTCTATGACGTATTTTGCTAGTGATTTAGGTAATTTCGCGCCTCCGCCAACTGCGGCAGCTGCAAAATTATCGATTGCAAACGTGGCATCCTTATCTCCAAGCCGCGCCTTCTTTATTAATTCGTCACCTGTTTGTCCTAATCTGTTAAATGCCATTCCTACTTTGATGCTGTCTATTGTGCCATTATTTTCATGAATTGATTTATCTAAATCCGCAAAACACAAATTGCATATAGTGAATATCTTTCTAACGGCTTCTTTTGCAACATCTTCTCTCTGAAGGGTTCCGTTCATTGCTGCCGCCCCTTGTCTGTTGCAATCACGTGAGTTGCCCACGCGTCCGCTGCAAGCCGCTTTTCGTTCGCGAAGTCGTGGCGTTGGTACACCCCCACGATCCCGCCGAAGCTCCCCGAAATGTGGTTCAGCAGCTTTTCCACGACATGCAGAGGGATGCCGAGCCGCGCCATTCCCGACGCCATGGTCCGCCGCAGATCGTGGAAGCGCCAGGGAGCTAGCTCCACCTTGTCAGGATCGGCGCCAGCGTCGGCCGCCTCCTTTTTCAGCCGAGCAAGGATGGCGGCATCTAGGGCCGCCTTCGCGCGCGAGTATCCTGAAATGTGACTGGTGCCGTTCGTCGTGAACACAAACGGGCTCGGCTTCGCCTCGTGGATCACGATTGGGATTTTCCGGAGGATAGCCACCGCCGCCGGCGCGAGGGGGACGACATGGGCTTGACCATTTTTCGACCGCTCGGCCGGGATCGTCCATGTCGCGGCGTCCAAATCAAGCTCCGGCCACCGCATCGCAGCTACCTCCTCCCGGCGTTGCCCGGTGAGCACCAGCAGCTTGACGAAAGGGCCAAAGGGCCAGCCGATCGCATCGGAGGCGATCCAGACGCGATGCAACTCGCCATCGGAGAGCACCCGGTCGCGAGCCTTCTCGGCCGATGGTGCTCGCACGCCGTCGGTAGGTGAGGCGTCGATAATGCCGCGCTCAAGGGCCCATCGGAACATGCGACGCACAGCGGCGAGCACCCGATTAGCTGTCACCGGCGCGCCGCGATCGACAATTCGGTCCAATACCTCGATCACGTCTCGCCGCGTGATGCTGCCCACCCGCCGACCCCTCCACCCCGGAATCACCTCCTTGCGCAGAAGCCGCTCCGTCTGCTCGGCTGTGCCCGGCTTGGTGTGAGGCCGAGCGTAGCGCTCGACAAAGCTGTCCACGATGGTTTCGATATCGTCGTTCACCGCATCCCGCGCGGCGCGCTTGGCGTCTTGCTTATCCTGAGCGGGGTTCCGTCCCTCGGCCACCGCCACTAGAGCTTTGCTCGCGAGGGCGCGGGCGTCGGGAAGCTTTATGCCGGGATAGGCGCCGAGGGTGTGCTTCTTCGGCGAGCCCTGGAAGCGATAGCGCACCGCCCAGCTCATGGCGCCGGATGGCTGCACTACAAGATAAAGGCCCGTCACCAGCCCGTCGGGGATTTCCCTGCGCGACGAGGACGGTTTGATGTTTTCGAGAGCCTTGACCGTGAGCGCCTTCGACATGGTGTTACCCCGAAGCGGAGGATTGGCGTCCGGGTATTAATGGGGTAACAGACTGAGGCTGTCTAGAGGTGTCTGCGGCTGTCTTAGACAAGTGAAGAAATTCCTACATTTCTTTGCGATTAGAAAGGCTTGTATCGAACTGAGCGTCTTGTTCTGTCTCTGCCTGTCCACCGATCGAAGGTGACTTTTAATCATGGGGTCTCGGGTTCGAATCCCGACGGGCTCACCAACCTCGCCTCCTCCGCTCCACATCCGCCGATCAACGGCCCCTCGTTGCCGCGTGGGCGATGTTGAACCTCACGCGCACGATGATGGCGGCGTGGACGCCAACCGCGATGGCGAGCGCCAAAGCGTGCTGCGCGGGAGATGCAGGCACCAGCATGGCGACCGTGACGCCGAAGGGGACGAACACCAGCGCGCCGGTCGCAAGTCCCGGATTGTAGCTGCGGAAGCGCAGGGCCATGCCCAGATGGGCGACGCCGTTGACGAGGATGAGATACGCCGCGGCCAATCCCCATCCGGCGCCGGCGAGCCATGCCACATAGACCGTGGCGAGATTGATGCCCCACACGCCCGGGAGATTGATCCAGAGCACGTCCGTGACGGTCAGTGCCTCGACCCCGCCGAAGACCACCCTGTTCACGTAAGTGCGGAAGCGGTCGCCCGCATGCTCCTCGACCTGATGCAGCATGTAGAGGGGCGAGGCGAGGAAGATCAGCAGGACGCCGCGCCCCGCGCCGGCGACGAGCGGAGCGGTGAGCAGGAGGGCGATGGCCATGAAGCCCGCCCCGGCCACCCAGTTGCGCCAGAGCCAGGCCTTCATTGGAATTCGATCTCCGCACGCCCCAGACGGGATCATCGTGCGGAAGCCGGCCTGCGCCAAGCGCGCCGCAGGCCCGACCCCACAAATTCAGCCGAAGCGAATACGCCAGCCAGGCGCCGCACCAAACAATTTCATTGTCACTGAAATTCACCCTGCTATGCTTGCCCCATGAAGCTCGCGGAATGGCTCTCGGCAACCGGTACGAAGCGCAGCGCGTTCGCGCGGCAGGTGGGCATGTCCCCGGCCAGCGTGACGGCCCTGTGCAATGACGAGCGCGCCTGGATCTCCCGCGAGACGGCCGAAAAGATCGCCGAGGCGACCGGGCAGCAGGTGACGCCCAACGATTTCCTCGGCCTTTCCACGCCCATCCGAGGTTTGCCCGTGACCGATACCACCCAGGCCCGCGTCCAGTCCGCCATCGAAGCCATCGCGCGCGGGGAGATCATCGTCGTCACCGACGATGACGACCGCGAGAACGAAGGCGACCTCATCCTCGCCGCCTCGCTGGCGACGCCGGAGAAGATGGCCTTCGTCATCCGCAACACCTCCGGCATCGTCTGCACGCCTTTGCCCCCGTCCGAGGCGAAGCGGCTGCGGCTCGATCCCATGGTGTCGAACAACGACGCGCCCATGGGCACGGCCTTCACCGTCTCCATCGACGTGCGCCACGGCACCACCACCGGCATCTCGGCGGAAGAGCGCACCAACACGGTGCGTGCTCTCGCCAACCCCAACATGGGCGCCGGCGATTTCGTGCGGCCGGGCCATGTCTTCCCGCTCATTGCCCGCGAGGGCGGCGTGCTCATCCGCTCCGGCCACACGGAAGCGGCGGTGGATCTGTGCCGCCTCGCCGGCCTGCCGCCCATCGGCGTCATCGCCGAGCTGGTGAATGACGACGGCACGGTGCAGCGCGGGCCGCAGGTGACCACCTTCGCCGAGAAGCACAACCTTACGCGTATCTCGGTGGCCGATCTCATCGCCTATCGGCAGGCGCGCGAGAAGCTGGTGACGCGGGCGGCGGAATTCCCGGTGCCGACCATCGTCGGCGAGTTGCAGGGCTATTCCTATGTGACGCCCTTCGACCCGGTGAACCACCTCGCCCTCGTCAAGGGTCGCATCGGCGACGGCGAGAAGGTGCTGGTGCGCCTGCACCGGGCCGATGCCATCGCCGACGCCTTCAGCGGCGGCAAGATCCTGCAGAAGAGCCTGGAGCGCATCGACGCCGAGGGCCGCGGCGTGCTGGTCTATCTGCGCGACGGCACCAGCGGCGTGCCGGCTGTCGCCATGGGTCAGAATTCCGAGAAGAGCACCAGCGAGCTGGAGCGCGATCGGCACTGGCGTGAGGTGGGCCTGGGGGCGCAGATCCTGCGCGACCTCGGCATCCAGTCGATCCGCCTTCTGGCATCCAAGACGCGCACCTATGTGGGCCTCGCCGGCTTCGGCATCGAGATCGTCGGCACCGACACGCTCGATTGAGCCAATCCTTGCGGCCGGGGCACGTGCCCGGCCGCTAACCCGTTGTGAAGGTTCAAAGACACTTGCGTGACGCCCGCGGCGCGCGCCATTGCAACGATTCCGCCGCAAAACGTGACAGGCCCTGAGGCGGCAAAGCTCTTCTCCCCGGACGGGATCGGTGTCAGCATTTCACGGACGTGATGCCGCATCGTTCCTTCCACGGGAGGAAGCTGTCCATGTCCTCGCGCCCAATATTTTCGCGCCGGCTTTGTGCTGTGGATCCCGCCCGCCTGCTGACGGCGGGCCTACTCGTCCTCGGCCTTCTCCACACAGCGCCGGCCGTTGCCGGCGGCTCCGGCAAGCTCGCCGTGGATGTGGAACTGGTGCTCGCGGTCGATGTCTCCTATTCCATGGACGCCGACGAGCTTGCCCTGCAGCGCGAGGGCTATGCTTCCGCCATCACCTCCCGCGAATTCCTCGATGCGCTGCGCCTCGGCCCCAACGGGCGCATCGCGGTCGAATATGTGGAGTGGGCCGGCGAGAACGAGCAGAAGATCGTGGTGGACTGGCGCATCATCGATGGCCCAGAGAGCGCGAAGGCGTTCTCCGAGGCGGTGCGGGCCGCGCCCATCCGGCGCATTTACCGCACCTCCATCTCCGGCGCCCTCTTGTTCGCCGCCGACCAGTTCGACCTCAACGGCTTCCGCGGCCTGCGCAAGGTCATCGACGTGTCGGGCGACGGCGTGAACAACCAGGGGCCGCCCGTGGCGCTGGCGCGCGATTCGGTGGTCAGGCGCGGCATCACGGTGAACGGGCTGCCCCTGCTGATGAAGCGCTCCGCCTCGTCCGCGCTCGATATCCCGGAGCTGGATATCTATTACGAGGACTGCGTGACCGGCGGCCCCGGCGCCTTCGTCATTCCGGTCGAGACCATGGCGGAGTTCTCCCGCGCCATCCGCACCAAGCTGGTGCTGGAGGTGGCCGGCGTGGTGCCGAAGCAGGCACCGGGCCTGATCCAGCACGCTTCCGC
>JAEWBL010000404.1 GCA_023391175.1 Pseudomonadota bacterium | reverse complement strand
GGCGTCGAAGAACACCTTGGCGCCCATGTAGTTGGCGAGCGAGTGGCCCGAGCGCGGCTCGATGCCGTACTTGGCCTTGTACTTCGCCGCGAACTCGGTGATGCCCGGCGCCGCCTTGGGGTTGGTGTTGTACTGGGTGAAATCGACGTCGAGGGCGCCTTCCATGTTCTCCGCGCCCACCGCCTGCATGGTGTCACGGGTGGAATAGCCGCCGCCGGCGCCCATCACCGCCTTGGGCTTGTACCCCTGGTCCTTCATCTGGCGGAAGAACAGCACGGTGTCGTTCTGGTAGGAGGTCTGCAGCACCACGTCGGCACCCGAGGACTTCAGGCGCAGGATGACGGGGGTGAGGTCCACCGACTTCGCCGAATAGGGCAGCACCTCGACCACGTTGAGGCCCTTCTCCTTGGCGCGGGCCTTCTGATAGCCGGAGACGGTCTGCCCGTAGAGGCTGTCCTCGTGGATGATGCCGATCTTGAGGTCGCCGGGCTTGGCGTTGAGCGCCGGGGCGATGGCCTCGATGATCGAATCGACCATGCGGTTGGCGAAGTCACGCGCCGTGGCGTTGGTGCGGAAGACGTATTTGAAGCCGCGCTCGGTGATGGGATCGGAGATCGCACCCAGCTCGAAATAGGGGATGTTGGCGAGCTCGGTCACCTGCGTCGCCGCCAGCGACAGGGACGAGGAATAGGTGCCGAAGATGGCCGAGACCTTGTCCACCGAGGTGAGGCGCCGCGCTTCGCCGACCGCCTGGTTGGGATCGACCGCGTCGCCCTTGATGAACTCGATCTTCTGGCCGTTGAGGCCGCCGGCCGCATTGCGCTCCTCCACCGCCAGCTCGAAGCCGCGGAAGCTCTCGTCGCCGAGCAGCGCGAGGGTGCCGGAGAAGGGATAGAGGGCGCCGAACTTCACGGTGCCCTGTGCCGCTGCGGGCAGGGTCGTGGCCATCGGCACGGCAGCAAGCATGGCGGCGGCGAGCGCCGCCCGCGCAAACAACTTCATGGTTTCCTCCCTCCGCCGACCCCGGTTCGGGCCGGGCGATTCAAACCGTTGCTCGGGCACGGTTTTCGTGCCCTTCGGCTGCGGTCCGGCGTGGCAGCCGGCCCGTCTGGCGAGGCGGATAATGCAGATAACCAAGTTGCCTGACAAGTACGACCTATGTATTTTCCTCGCCGACCAGAACGCGCCGTGATGAGGGCGCCGCCGGGACCGGGCGCGGCCGAAAAGGCCGCCGCCGACAGGTGCCGGAAAGCCTCGCAGAAGGCGCAAGGGAGGAAGCCGGTGGCAGAGATTTCCAAGACGATTCTTCCAGAGACGATGCGACAGGTCCGCTTTGCGGGCGCGGGCGGTCCCGAGGTGGTGACGGTCGAGACGGCGGATGTGCCGCGTCCCGGCCCGGGGCAGGTGTTGGTGGAAGTGGTGGCGGCGGGCGTGAACCGGCCGGACTGCCTCCAGCGCGCCGGCAACTATCCCCCGCCTCCCGGCGCGACCGATGTGCCCGGCCTCGAGATCGCCGGCCGCGTGGTCGCGCTGGGCGAGGGCGTCACCTCCCCGAAGATCGGCGACGAGATCTGCGCCCTGGTGATCTCCGGCGGCTATGCCGAATACTGCGTCGCCGAGGCGCCGCTCTGCCTGCCGATCCCCAAGCCGCTGTCGCTGCTGGAAGCGGCCGGACTGCCGGAGAACTACTACACGGTCTATGACAACGTCTTCACCCGCGGCGGGCTGAAGGCGGGCGAGACCATCCTCATCCATGGCGGGTCGAGCGGCATCGGCTCCACCGCCATCCAGCTTGCCCATCATGCCGGCGCGCGGGTCATCGCCACGGCGGGCTCGAAGGAAAAGTGCGACTTCTGCCTGTCGCTGGGCGCTGATGCGGCCATCAATTATCGCGAGGGCGATTTCGTCACCGAGGTGAAGGCGCTCACCGACGGCAAGGGCGTCGAGGAGATCCTCGATATGGTGGGCGGCCCCTATGTGGCGCGCAACCTCCAGGCCCTCGCGGTGGAGGGCCGCCTCGTGCAGATCGCCTTCCTGCAGCCGAGCGAGGTTACCATCGACCTCATGCCGGTCATGCTGAAGCGCCTGACCTTCACCGGCTCCACGCTCCGCGCGCGCCCGGTGGCGCTGAAGAAGGCCATCGCCGATCTGCTCATGCGGGACGTGTGGCCGCTGCTCGACGCCGGCAAGGTGAAGCCCTTCATCCACGCCACCTTCCCGCTGGAGCAGGCGCGGGAGGCCCATGCGCTGATGGAATCGAGCGCCCATCTCGGCAAGATCATGCTGGAGACCGGCCGGTGAGCGCGCGCGTCGCTTTCGTCACGGGCGCCGGCCGAGGGATCGGCCGCGCCCAGGCGGATGCCCTCGCCGATGCGGGCCTCGCCATCGCCTATGTGGACCACGATGCGGGTCTCGCGAACGAGGCCGCCGAGGCCGCGATCGCGCGCGGCGCCGCCGCCATCGGCCTTGCCGCCGACGTCTCCGACTATGCCGCCGTCGCGGCCGCCGCGGAGGCTGCGGCTGCGGCGCTCGGGCCGGTGGAGGTGCTGGTGAACAATGCCGGCATCTCGCCCAAGAGCGGGGCGGACGGCCGCCGCTCGGAAGCCTGGGAGATGCCGCCGGAGGAATGGCGGCGGGTGATCGACGTGAACCTCACCGGCGCCTTCAACTGCGTGCGGGCGCTCTCGCCCGGCATGAAGGCGCAGGGCAGGGGGCGCATCGTCAACATCGCCTCGGTGGCGGGGCGCACCTATTGCGACATCGTGGGCGTCCACTATGCCGCCTCGAAGGCCGCGCTCATCGGCTTCACCAAGCATCTGGCGGGGGAGCTCGGCCCCTACGGCATCACGGTGAACGCCATCGCACCCGGCCGCATCGACACGCCCATGATGCGTGGCACCGCTTCCACCGCCAACGAGGCGGTGCGGCTCTCCACCCCGCTGCGCCGTCTCGGCCAGCCGGAGGAGGTGGCGGCGACCTGCGTGTTCCTCACCTCCGAAGCCTCGGCCTTCGTCACCGGACAGGTGGTGGACGTGGCCGGCGGCTGGCTGATGACCTGAGGCGCATGATGATCGACTTCATCGGCAAGACCCTGTTGATGACCGGCGCCAACGGCGGCATCTCGCGCGCCATCGCGCGGGTGTTCTTCGACCTCGGCGCCAATTG
This sequence comes from Pseudomonadota bacterium, assembly GCA_023391175.1. Lineage (GTDB taxonomy): Bacteria > Pseudomonadota > Alphaproteobacteria > Rhizobiales > Xanthobacteraceae > Xanthobacter. Next base: position 6,309 of record JAEWBL010000404.1, on the reverse strand, counting down.
CGTGCTCACCGATCTCGACCTTGAGGGCGTCTCCGCCTTCGCGGCGGAGCTGGACCCCACCGGCGCCCGCGTGCTCCCGCTGCGGCAGGATGCGGCGAAGCCGGAGGAGGCGGACGCGGCGCTGAAAGCGCTGGCGGATCGATTCGGAGCGCTGGACGTGCTCGTCACCTCCGCCGGGCTCTATCGCGAGCGGCGGGTCGCGGAGATGAGCGACGACTATTGGCGCACCGGCATCGCGGTGAATCTGGACGGGGTGTTCTACACCTGCCGCGCCGCCATCCCCCACTTCGCGGAGGGCGCGTCCATCGTCAACGTCGCCTCCATGGCTGGTCACAAGGGCAGCGTCGGCCATGCGGATTATGCGGCGGCCAAGGGCGCGGTGCTGAATTTCTCGCGCACGCTCGCCCAGGAGCTGGCGCCGAAGGTGCGGGTGAACGCGGTGTCACCCGGCCTCATCGACACGCCCATGGTGCGCCCGCTGATGGCGGCCAACGGCGGGGCGCTGCTCGCCAATACGCCGCTGAAGCGGCTCGGCACGGCGGAGGAGGTGGCGCGCGTCGTCGCCTTCCTCGCCTCCGACTGGGCGAGCTTCGTCACCGGCGAGACAGTGCACGTGAATGGTGGTCTCTATATTGCGAGCTGAGCCGAGGGGCGCCGCACCAGCAGCGGCGCCCCACCCACACGGCCGGTGGAGGTGAGGACACAAGGATGGCGGACCCCCGCGAAACGCCCCGCGCGACGCCCCGCGATATGCCGCGCGACATTCTCGGCCGCGCGCCCTCGCTCGCCGACACGCTCGCCCAGCGCCTGCGCGAGGAGATCGCCTCCGGCCGTCTCCAGCCGGGCGAGAAGCTGCCCACCGAGCACCAGATGTCTGAGACCTACGGCGTCAGCCGCCCCATCGTCCGCGAGGCGGTGGGCCGGCTGAAGCACGATGGCCTCGTCACCAGCCGGCAGGGGGCGGGGGCCTTCGTCGCCGATCCCGGCGCCGCTTCCTCCTTCCGGCTGGAAATCGCCGATCTCAGCGACCGCGCGGAGATGAGCGCCATCGTCGAGCTGCTCATGGCCGTGGAGGCCAATGCCACCGCCCATGCCGCCGTGCGCCGCTCCACGGACGATCTCGGCCGCATCCATGACCAGCTCGAGGCCATGCAGGCGGCGGTCTTCCGCGGCGAGCCGGGCGTGGACGAGGACATGGCCTTCCACCGCGCCATCGTGGAGGCCACCGGCAATCCCTATTTCCGCGACCTCTCCCAGTTCCTCGACCACCGGGTGCGCCACTTCATCCGCACCGCCCGCGCCAACACCGCCCGCCTCGGGGGCCTCGCTCAGGCGGTGCAGGACGAGCACGTGGCCATCTTCACCGCCATCGAGCGGCAGGACGCCGATGCCGCCCGCGCCGCCGCCGAAGAGCACCTCCGCAACGCCGCGACCCGCCTCGCGCTCTATCTGAAGCCGTGAAACCTGTCCCGGAACGGGACGGGAGCGCGCAACAGGCCGGGACGCAGCGGGAACGGGGCGTGACCGAATCAGCCGGCGGCTGGTTTTCGGGGTTTGTTCTGTATCGCTCCGCGTCGCGCCCGGCTTCGCCGCCTACCTCACTGGCGGTCATGCCCGGGCTTGTCCCGGAAGTCGGCTTTTGCCGACTTCCGTCCGCGAGAACGGAACCCGCGAACACGCGGGTTCCGGGCATCCACGTGGAGCGGCTGGGGACCATCATCCGATTGATGCTCTCTGGGCCCGACGTGGATGGCCGGGACAAGCCCGGCCATGACGGTGGGATAGCGGCTGGCGCGCAATCCTCTGTCCAGAAATGGCACATTGGTTCGGCCCCCCCGCGCACGCAGCGCGAACGGGCCGTGACCGAATCAGTCCCCGCCCGCTTTTCCGGATTTGTTCGCTATCGCCCACCCACGGCCCGGAAGCCGGCCTCCCCGGCATCGGCGTCGAACAGATAGTCGAAGGCGTTCAGCGCGCGCACGGTGGTGTTGACGAAGGGGGGCCGGTCGCCGCGTCCGACCAGCACGACGCGCTCCGGCGTCACCGGGTTGCCCCGGTCGCCCACCGTGAAGCTGTAGGCCGGGGCCGGCTGGCCCGCGCCCGGCGATATGGCGAGGCTGGCGCCATCCGCCACCACGCGCCCGCCGCGCAGGCCGGGCACGGCAAGGCCATCCGTCTGCGCCGGAGGTAGGGTCAGGTACATGATGGACACGCCGGTATCGAGCAACAGCGTGCCGCAGGCAGCGGGGGTCTGGCCGTTGAGGGCGAGGCAGGTGGGGATAGGCCCCCAGTCGCCGGTGGCGGCATCGCTGCCGAGCTTCACCTTCTGGAAGGCCGCGCCGGTGTCCTTCGCCAGCCCCACCTGCACGCCGCGCCGCGTCACCACATAGCCGCGCTTGAAATCGGCCGTACCCATGCCGGCCACGTTCAGGAAGGGGTTGCGCCCCGGCCCCGCGCCGGGCTGGCGATCCTTGGCGCGGGCGAAGCCGATGCCGAGCATGGAGACCCGGCGGGGCGCATCCATGGGGCGGCAGTTGCGGGCATTGCGTAAGCAGTCGATGCGCGTCACAGCCAGCACCGGAATGGGCTGGGTGGTGATGGTGGTGCCGTCCGCCCCGGCCACCGTCACCGGCACCATCACGTTCACCCCGCGCATGATGCGGCCGGAGGAGGTGTAGGTGAGCTCGCCCGGGCCGAGGGGCGTCAGCTGGTCGAAGCCGGGGATGGCGCTTGCCGAGACGACCACGCCGGTGGAGCCGGTATCCATGATCGCGCGGCGCGCCGGCCCGCCGTTGATGGACATGGAGAGCGTCGGCGGGCGGAGGATGGGCGCGCCGTCGGCGGGCGCGTTGAGATAGGGCAGGAAAGCCGGCTGCTGCGCGAAGGCGGGCGTGGCCAGCAGGGAGAGGAGAAGGAGCGTGGCGGCGCGCATGGGCTTTTCCTCAGCTTGTGCAGTGATTGTTGCGGCTTGGCCGGAGGCGGTCGCTTGCGCCCGATTTTCCTCACCCTAATCTCGGTGTCGACTTACCGGGAGAGAAAACATGCGCCACGAGATTTCCGGAACGACGCTGCCCGTGCTCACGCTCACGCTGGCGCCGGGCGAGACCGTGCTGGCCGAGACGGACCGCCTCTCCTGGATGACCTCCAACGTCGCCATGCACACCACCACGGCCACCGGCGGCTCCACCGGCTTCTTCGGCGCCATCGGCCGCGCGCTGGGTGGGGGCGGGCTGTTCATGACCGAGTTCACGGCCGAGGGCGGCGAGGCGCTGGTGGCCTTCGCGGCTACGATCCCCGGCAGCATCTTCGAGATGCAGGTGGCGCCGGGGCGCGGCTATCTCGTGCACCGCCACGGCTTCCTCGCGGGCGCACCGACGCTCTCCATCGGCGTCGGCGTGCAGCAGACGCTAGGGGCTGGCGTGTTCGGCGGCGACGGCTTTATCCTCCAGCACCTCACGGGGGAGGGCTCTGCCTTCATCGAACTGGGCGGCGAGATCGTCAGCTATACGCTGCAGCCGGGGCAGGACCTGCTGGTGCATCCCGGGCATGTGGGCATGTTCGAGGACAGCGTCTCCTTCGAGATCGCCACCGTGCGGGGCGTGAAGAACATGCTGTTCGGCGGCGATGGCCTCTTCCTCGCCCGCCTCGCCGGGCCCGGCACAGTGTGGCTCCAGTCGCTCACCCCGTCCAAGCTCGCCCACGCGCTCCAGCCCTATCTGCCGGCCGGCGAACGGCGATAGCTTCGGGGCGCCAGCTGCGATCGGGGCGTCGGCCCCGCTCAGGCGACTGCGGCCAGTTCCTCGGCGATGAAGTCCACGAGGCGCGCGCCGCCCTCGGCCGGCGTGCCCACATTGTCGATGGTGAGGTCGGGCGCCACGTCCAGCTCCGGCGCGCGGGCGAGGCGTTCGGCGATGTCGTCGGCGCTTTCGCGGCCGCGCATGGCGAGGCGGGCGGCGCGCACCGGCACGGGTGCCGTCACATGCACGACGCGCACCCGTGCGAAGCGGCGGCGGGCTTCCGGCAACGTGGCGCGGGAGCCATTCGCCACCACGACACCCCCCTTCGCGATCACCTCCGCCACTTCCGGCCCGAGCGCATAGGAAAGCCCGTGCGCCCGCCAGGAGAGGGGAAAGCGCCCCTCGGCCAGCAGCGCGTCGAACTCGGCTTCCGACAGCGTGCCGTGCGCCTCCCCCGTGCCCGAGGGCCGGGTGACGAGGCGGCGGGCGAACAGCACGTGCGGGTTGCTCGCAAAATGCGCGCGGGCGATGTCGATGAGCGTGTCCTTGCCGGCGCCAGAGGGGCCGACCACGAGGAGCAGGGTGCCGGGGCCGAATGTGTCGCCGGCCGCATCTTTCGTCATGCCACGCGCCGTCCTTCCCGCCACACGCCCTTCACCACCGGCATCTCGCCGGCCAGCGCCACCCGCACGAGGTCGGCGCGACGGCCGGTCGCGATCTCGCCGCGATCGGCAAGGCCCGCCACCTCGGCCGGGGTCTTCGTCACCATCCGCACCGCCTCGGGCAGGGCGATGGAGGGCACCCGGCGGGTGAGGTCGAAGGCCGCCCAGAGGAGGGACGAGGGCACGTAGTCCGACGAGAGGATATCGAGCCGTCCGCCGCGCGCCAGCGATTCCGCCGAGACGTTGCCGGTGTGGGAGCCGCCGCGCACCAGGTTCGGCGCGCCCATCAGCACGCGGATGCCCGCCTCGTGGGAGAGGCGCGCGGCCTCCTCGGTGGTGGGGAATTCGGCGATGGCGACGCCGTCGCCGATGGCCTCGGCCACATGCTCGGGCGTGCCGTCGTCATGGCTGGCGACCACGCAGCCATGGGCGTGGGCGAGGGCCACCAGCCCGGCGCGGTTGTCGCGGGCGTAGCGCTCGTGGAAATCGAGCCGCGAGGTGACGATCACGTCCATCTCCTCGGCGCTGATGCCGCTCTTCTTCATGTAGTAGGAGCGGAACTGGTCGATGGTCGCAAACTGCCGCTGGCCCGGCGTGTGGTCCATGAGCGAGATCAGGTGGACGGGCGTCTTCTTGAGGATCGCCTCGGCGTCTTCCACCACCGTGTCGGTGGGGATTTCGCAACGCAAATGGATGAAATGCTCGGCACGCAGCGCCTCGGCGGCGCGGGCCGCCTCCAGGGCGGCGATGAGGAGCGGCGCGTCGCCGTCCATGCCAACCGCCTTCTTGTCGGGCCACACGCGCAGGGAATCAAACACGGTCGTGATGCCCGAGGCGGCGATCTGCGCATCGTGGGCCAGCATGGCCGCGAGGGGGTTCCAGCGCACCTTGGGGCGGGGGGCGAGATGGCCCTCCACATGGTCCGTGTGCAGCTCCACGAGGCCGGGGAGGAGATAGTCGCCCCCCATGTCCTCCGCACCCGCGGGCACGGTGCCGGTGCCGATGGCGGTGATGGTGCCGTCCGTCACCGTGACGTGGCCGGAAACGATCTCGTCAGCGAGGACGAGACGGGCGTTGGCGAAAACCTGTTCGGTCATTGGCGGGGCTCCGGACTCAGGCTTCGAAACGGGTGACGTCCACCACCCGGTCGGCGACGGCCTCGCGGGTCTCGGCGTCGTGGAAGATGCCCAGCAGGCCGGTGCCCGCCTCTTTCTTCTCTCGAATGAGGTCGATGACCACCTGCCGGTTGGCGGCGTCGAGCGAGGCGGTGGGCTCGTCCAGCAGCAGCAGCGGCTGGGAGCCGATGAAGCCGCGCGCCACATTCACGCGCTGCTGTTCGCCGCCGGAGAAGGTGGCGGGCGGCAGCGTCCACAGGCGCTCGGGCAGGTTGAGCCGGGCGAGGAGCGTGCCGGCGCGGGCCTTGGCAGTCTCCTCGTCCACGCCCTCCGCGCGCAGGGGCGCCGCCACCACGTCGAGGGTGGAGACGCGGGGGATCACCCGCAGGAACTGGCTGACATAGCCGACGCGGGCGCGTCGCAGGGCCAGCATCTGCCGCGGCTCGGCGCCCGCCACCTCGGCGAAGGTGTCGCCATCGGCGATGCGCACGGAGCCGGCATCGATGCGGTAATTGCCGTAGACCATCTTGAGGATGGAGCTTTTCCCCGCTCCCGACGGCCCTCCCAGCGCCACGCACTCGCCGGCGCGGACCTCGAAGGTGACGCCGGAGACGACGGGCAGTCGGAGCCCGCCTCGCAGGTGCAGGGTGAAGCTCTTGGCGAGGTTTTCGACGACGAGGAGGAGGCCCTGCGTGTCCCGGCCCAGCGACGGCGCAGCCGGATCGCTGAGCCGGGACCCAGCGTAGGACACCTGCGCAGCAGGCAAACCTTGAGCGGTGGTTGGCATGGAACCGC
>JAEWBL010000372.1 GCA_023391175.1 Pseudomonadota bacterium | reverse complement strand
CTACTGGGAAGACCTGCCCGTATCCGCCGAGGATGCCGGCCTGCATGTGGACGAAATCCGCCAGCGCATGGCCGAGGCGTTTCCCGGCAAGGAGATTCTCATCGGCGAGACCGGCTGGCCCAGCGCCGGCCGCATGCGCGAGGACGCGCTGCCCTCTCCCGCCAATCAGGCGCGGGTGATGCACGACGTGGTGGCGCTGGCCAAGCGCCAGGGCTACCGCGTCAACGTCATCGAGGCGTTCGATCAGCCCTGGAAGCGGCGCAGCGAAGGCACGGTGGGCGGCCATTGGGGCGTGATCGATGCCGGCACGCGCCTGCCCAAGTTCGCCTGGGGCCAGCCTGTGGAGGATTTTCCCGGCTGGAGGATGCACATCGCCGTCGGCATCCTCTCCGTCGCGGCCGTGTTCGGTTCGGCCTTCGCCGCCGCCCGCCGCCGGGAGGAGCCGGTGCGGCCGATGGAATGGTACGCGATCGCGGCCATCGCTTTGTTCGGCGGGGCGACGCTGGGCGCCGCGCTCTCGGCGCTGCCGCTGGAAAGCTTGGGCTTCGTCGGCTGGCTGCGCAACGGCCTCATCCTCGCCGCCGCCGCACTGGCCATGGTGACCGTGCCAGCCGTCATCGTGCGCGGGCAGGGGCTCGCCGCCTTCTCGGTGGCGCTTGATTCCCGTCGCTGGTCCGCGACGTCCGGTGCAGCCATTGCGGCGGGAGCGGTTCTGGCACTCGCGACGGTCGCGGTCGGCTCGGTGGCGTTCGAGCTGGTGTTCGATCCGCGCTACAAAGATTTCCCGGTGTTCCCGCTCACCGCGCTCGTGGCGGCGGTCGCTGCGCCTCTGCTCGTGCGGCGGGCGGATCGCGACGGCGCCGGCCTTGCCGAGCTGATCGCCATGTGGGTGCTGCTGGTGGCCGGCATCTACGTGCCGCTCAACGAGACTCTCGCCAACTGGCAGGCGGCCTGGTTCGGCGCGCTCTGCCTCGTCATGGCCTTCACGCTGTGGCGGGTCCAGGCCGTGCAAAGGAGAGGATGAGCATCATCGCCGCCAGCGCGCCGGCGACCTCGTTATGGAAGACGAGGGCGAAGCTCGCGAACACCATGCCCACGGAGAAGGTGGCGAGGCCCGGCGCCAGAAGCTGGATGAGCGCCACCACCAGCGCCACGCCGCCGAACACGTTCCACAGCGACAGCGCCAGCACGGCGGCGCGGCCGTAGCAGCCGGCGCTTTCCAGCCCCGCCTCGCAGGCGAGGGAGACCAGCGTCGGCTCCACCACCATGTAGCGCATGTAGAGCGCCCATCCGACCGCGCCCATGCCCAGCGGAATCATCCAGTTGAGCGTGCGCGGCCCGGGGCGGAAGAGCGGGCGCTCGGAATAGGGCAGGGTGTTCATCTGGCAGCTCTCCGTCCGGCCGGCGGGTGCGTGTTCATAGTGACATGGAGACCGCGCGGTCCAGCGAAAAGGGAGGAGGCCCTGGGGAAGGCTTCACAAACGCCGCCGGGATCACTAGACGCAGCGGGAGGCACCTGCCCCTCCGTCGTGATGCGGGGCGGCCGGGGCCCATCTCCCCATTCCATGTCCGCATCCGCACCGGAGGCGGGCGCCCGACCCCGTCCACCCTCCGGGAGGAGCCCATGCGCGACGATGCTGATCCGGCCGCCGCACTGGCTGACGCAGACGTCCCGGCGCTGACGGTGCGCGACGAGGACGGCGCTCTCTCGACTGCCTTCCGAAGTCGGGTCGAGGAGGCCATCTCCGCCCGCGACGTGGACGCGCTGAAGGCGGTTGCCAGCGACCTCCACGAAGCCGACATGGGCGACCTGATCGAGGAGCTGGATGCCGACGAGCGGCGCCGGCTCATCGAGATGCTGGGTCCCGCCTTCGACTTCACTGCCTTGACCGAGCTGGACGAGACCGTCCGCCTCTCCATCCTGCGCAGCCTCTCGCCGCTCACCGTCGCCCGCGGCATGCGCGACCTCGATTCGGATGACGCCGTCTACATCCTCGAGGATCTCGACGAGGATGAGATGGCCGCGGTGCTGGAGCACCTGCCGGCGCCGGAGCGGGTGGCGCTGCAGCGCTCCCTCGACTATCCCGAGGAGAGCGCCGGCCGGCGCATGCAGACGGAGTTCATCGCCGTCCCCCCGTTCTGGACCGTCGGCCGCACCATCGACTACATGCGCGAGACCGCCGACTTGCCGGACACCTTCTACGAGGTGTTCGTGGTGGACCCCGCCTATCGCCTCGTCGGCTCGGTGCCGCTCGACCGGCTGCTGCGCACGCGCCGCCCCGTGCTGATGAGCGCCGTAAAGGCCGAGCAGGCCAAGGTGGTGAAGGCCGCGCAGGACCAGGAAGACGTGGCGCGCATGTTCGAGCGCTACAACCTCGTCTCCGCCCCGGTGGTGGACGATGCCGGCCGGCTTGTGGGCGTCATGACCATCGACGATGTGGTGGACGTGATCCAGGAAGAGGCGGACGAAGACCTGCGCGCCCTTGGCGGCGTGCGCAGCGACGAGGAACTGTCGGACACCGTGGCCTTCACGGCCCGCAGCCGCCTGCCGTGGCTGGTGGTGAATCTGGGCACCGCCTTCGTGTCCGCCTCCATCATCAGCCTGTTCGAGGGCACCATCGAGAAGATGGTGGCGCTTGCCATCCTCATGCCGATCGTCGCCTCCATGGGCGGCAATGCCGGCACCCAGACCATGACGGTGGCGGTGCGCGCGCTCGCCACCAAGGAATTGTCCAGCCACAACGCGCGGCGCATCGTCTCGCGCGAGGTGCTGGTGGGGCTCGTCAACGGCACGACGCTCGCCTGCCTGCTCGGCCTCATCGCCGGGCTGTGGTTCGCCAACGTGCACCTCGGCATGGTGATTTCGTCGGCGCTGATCCTGAACATGATCGCCGCCGGCCTGTTCGGAATCCTCATTCCCCTCGCCATCTCCAAGCTCAAGCTCGATCCGGCGGTGGCCTCCGGGGTGTTCGTCACCATGGTGACGGACACGGTGGGTTTCTTCGCTTTCCTCGGGCTCGCCACATGGTGGTTCGCCACTTGACCGGTGCGGCTTGCATTCCCTTGCGAACTCCTCAACAAGAACGCGCCCGGCAGGTGCCGGACGTGGTGAAGGGTCAGCGGATGCGGAATACGGTTTGGAATCTGGCGGCGATGGCTGTGGCCACAGGACTCCTCTCGACGGCTCCCGCTCTTGCCGACAAGGCCGCCGCCGACCGCTGCGCGGCCAAGCTCTCCAACGATGCCCGCGCCATCTATGTGGCCAGCGCGCCGCTGCTGGTGAAGGGCGCCGACGGTCGCGCCGTGGTGACGGACCAGACCCGCTCCCTGGTGCTCTCGGGCAAGGTGAGCCACCTCACCGCGGCCGAATCGGCGCAGGCGGCGGCGGAGTGCCTCATTCTGCGCTGAAGGCCTTCGGGGGCTGGCGCGGCGCCGTGCTCGGTTGCCTCGCGTGCGCGCCTTCACTATAGACGAAACGGGCCGCCCGGCTGAGGCTGCCGGGCATTCTGACGGGTTCGAACCATGGTCGCTCGCATCTACAAGCCGTCGCGCAACGCCATGCAGTCC
>JAEWBL010000311.1 GCA_023391175.1 Pseudomonadota bacterium | reverse complement strand
CCTCAGAGCGCTTCGAGCCGGTGGAGAACGCGGCTCAGGAGGTCGGAATAGTCGATGCCGAAGAAGCCGCTGGAGCCGGCGGGCCCGCCGTCAAACTGCACCTTGCCGCCGAAGGTGGTCACACGGCCGAAGCTCTCCGGGTCGCCGCGCTGCGGGCGGCAGACCGCGAACAGGTGCTCGCCCTCAGGGCGGCGAAAGTCGTAAGGAATGAGACCGTCGAACCGCTCTGCGGCCGCGAAGTATCCCGATTCCTCAAGGCCGATACCCATGGCCGACACCTCGCCGAGGATGGCCCAGCGCATGATATCAGCCCAAGTCATCATGCGCTTGCGATCGACGATGATTGGATCGCTGCGTTCGAACGGCATCACGACGCGGGCGCGGATCACCCGCTGCCGGGCCTGTTCGACGCCCGTCAGGAGGCTTTGCTCGCGGGGGTCGAAAAGCCGGCCCGCGATGAGGTTGTCAGGGAGAGTATCGGGCATCGGATATCCTCTGCGAATCTGGATGTGTTTCCATATGTAGCAGATAATGAACGGATAAGAGAAGCCGTATTCGGAGCAGCTCTCATTCCTGGAGGACCAGATCAAGCGCATCCCGGTCCGCCAGCCCCCATTCGGCCGGGTCGTCCTCAGCTTCGTCGGGGAGGTAAGTGTTCTCGCCCAAGGCGCCCACGCCGCTCTCGGGCCAACCGAGGGTGGGCTCATCGTCCGCGTCGGGCTCAAAGTCGGTGTCCGGCTCAAGGTCCGAATCATCCTCCAGCTCATCGAGCAGGGCGAGCATGGTCTCTATGGCGGCTTCCATGCGGGCGCGTAGGCGTCCGCTCTCGACCATGGTGAAGTGGCGGGTGGCGTTACGCATGAGCCGCCTCCGCAAAGGCGCGCACGGTTGCGAGGATGGCGGGAAACTCGTCCTCGCTAGGCCCATCCTCGCCGAACCCCATGGGAGAGCCGAGATGATCGAGCCAGGCCAGGAGCCCGGCGGGGGTTGCGGGGACGGTCGCGAGGAGCCGGTGCAATGCCGCTCCTTCCGGCGCCATCGCCGCCTCTACGCCCCGCATCGCCGCAGCATGCTCGGCCGAACGTGAGCCGAAAGTGTTCATGGCCCGGCCCTCGGCACGGCAAGCGGCTTCCAGTGCCTCCCAAAGCCGGGTGTGCTCGGCGATGGCGTCAAACATCGGATCGGACGCGGTGTCTGCGAGGGCCGGCGGCGCCAACGCCGCCAGTGCGGCGAGGGCACCGCCCACCAGGGCGCGCCGACCGATGGTCGGCAAGGGTGTGGAGGCAAGAGTTCCCTGTTCGCGAACATGGGTGCCCATGCGCGTTCTCCTGTGATACATGTGCTTATGGCACAATTTGGTGTCTAGCGCCTCTTATATGACATGAGCACAATATGATGACAAGCGCACAAATCAGGATGGCGCGAGCCGCGCTTCTGTGGTCGGTGCGCGACTTGGCGGATCGCTCCGGTGTGCATCGGAATACGATCACTCGCTTGGAGGCAGGGAAAAGCGCCCACGGACCCACGCTTGCGGCACTGAGGCAAGCATTCGAATCGGCTGGAGTGATCTTCGTTGACGAGAATGGAGACGGCGCGGGTGTTCGACTTAGAAAGTCGAAATCGACCGATGATATGAAAGGCGATAAAGATGCCCAATAGCGTCAATTACAATCATAGGCATGAAGCGAAACAGGGGATGATTTCCGGGAGCCCTGATGGCCATCTGACGGTCGGCGACTTGCGCGATGCAATCGCAAATCTGCCAGACGACGCCGAAGTAATCTTCGGCCCCTGCCAGCATGGCGATACACTGCAATTCTATCGGTTTAAGATGCGCGGCGAGAAGCTGCTCTCGATCGAATTCGGGGCGTGATGCGAGGCGGGAAGGGGTCCGAAGTTGTCCGGACCCCTTGTCCTACTCAGTGCCGAACCTCAGAAAGCTGCACGCCAGCATAGCGCATGCAAGCGGCACCGGCCTTCTTCGCCACGCCGAGCCCCGGCAGGCGCCGGCCGAACATGGTGCGCGACACCGGGACAAGGCCGTTCGCCGCCGCCCACGCCACATAGTCGTTCCACACCACGCCGGCGGGGATGACCGCCCCGGGCACAGCCACCAGGCGTGCGGCTATGTACCGGCCGAGATGGTCCGCCACTTCATCCGAGATCCGGCGCCCGCCCATCTCCGGCGTCACCGGCAGGCCGATCTCATGCCAGAGCGTGCGCGCCGCATCGTCGCCGAACAGCAGGCGCGCCTCGCGAATCAGCCGTACATGGTGCTCGCTCACGGGCACCGCGCCGGCAGGCGTGGCGGCGCGCCCAGTCTTGCGGACCTGCGGCAGCAGCTCGCCCGTCACCCACTTGCGGAAACGGTGCGCCGCGGAGCCCGGCGTGGTGGCGGCGCGCGAGCGCAGGACGATGGTCCACAAGCCGCCTTCGGACACCACCACCACCCCCTGCTCGCCGCCAAGGGTCTCGGTTAAACCGATACCCTTTTCATCGTCATCGAGCTTGCTGCAGGCGTCGGCGGGGTTCGCGATGCCGAGCACGCGGCACACATCCGCCGCCACGAACCACGGCTCGCCCTCCCGCACGATCACGCGCACCAGGTGGTCATCAAAGCCGAAGGGAATGAGCTGGTTCGCACGCATCTTCAGTCTCCATCATGGGGTGAGAGGGTCAAGGAACCTGAATGGCCTCGAAGCGGATCGAACGCCGATCCGCCGTCGCCGGGGCTTCCCAGCTTCCGGGGATGATCCGCATGAGGCAGGAGGGCTTCACCAGATCGACGGCGGCGCCGCTGGTGGGGGCCGGGGAGAGGCGGACCGCTGGCTCCGCCGAAACGGTGATGATGCCCGCCTCGCTGGCCACGGCCGATTCCATCACCATGTGCAGCGACCGCGAGCCGTTCCATGGGAAGGCCAGCATGTCGCCGGCCGAGGCCTGATAGCCGGAGGGCAGGCCGGACAGGGTGAGTGTGTTCGCCGTCACCGCATCCAAGATGGCCACGCCATCAAAGGCGCCGCCGCCCGCCCGCGTGAGGGAGAGCACGGCGGCGCCATAGGCGCGGGGGTACGCCTTCTCCGGGTCGAAACACAGGAAGGTGCCGATGCTCCCGCGCAGCGCCACCTTCCACGCCTGCCACGGCGCCCGCTCCTCGCCGGTGAGCGGGACGGTCTCAAACTCGGCCGACCACAATGGGTCGCCCAGCTGCATCACCTGGACGGCGCCCGAACGGAGGGTGTTTACCGCCTCGGTCACGTTGAGGGTGAACTGTGCCGTGGAGAACAATGCGCCGGCTGGAAAGGAGAGGGGATAAGTGGTCATGCGGTCTCACCTCAATCGACTGGCGGGGACGCGCGACCGCATATGCTGCACGGCATCGACGGCCGTCTGCCGCGCGCGGGTCCGGTCGTATTCATTGAGTGCGTGGCCGATGCCATCCTGCACCAGCTTGACGATCTGCTCCGGCTTCAGCCCATTGGTATCCCCGGCGAAATTGAGAATGGGTGCGATGCTGACGGCGCCGGTCGAAAGGGCCGCCGTCATGCCACCGCCGCCGACGCGACCGCCAGCTGCAAAGCGCGGGATGCGATCCATGTTGATGGCGTCCAGCAACGGGCCATACTTCTTGGCCTGCTTGGCCCGCACCACAAACTCGCCGTCGCTCAACAGCGCCGGGATGCTGTCCGAGGTGGGGGTGCCCGGCCCGCGGATGGCGCCGCCGGAGGCCGCGCGCACGACGCCGCCATCGGCAAAGCCGACCCCCTTGAAGATGGCTCCGATCAGCCCCCCGCCGCCGTCGCCGAGGGGGCTTTGGCCGAGCAGCGCCGCCTTCAGCAGCATCTCGGCGAGCAGCTTCAGGGTGTCGGCGAGCACATCATTCCAGCTCTTCGTGCCGTCTATCAGGCCCATGATGGAGTTTTGCGCGAGACTTCCAAGCTCGCTTTGAAGCTCCTGCATCTTCTGCTGAGATGCCTTGGTCTTCTCGATGCTGGCGGTGACTTCGCCATAGCGGGCGGCAAGCTGCCGGAGCTGCTCAAGCTGCTGCGGGGTGAGCTGGATATGGTGCTCGGCCGCCATGTTGATGGCGTCCATCATGAACTTGTATTCGGCCGCCGCCTGCGTCGTCATGCCGAGCTGCGCCTGTTCCTGCTGAAGGTCGCGCAGGCGCTGGGCGGATGCCTTCTCGATATCCTTGTAGCCGTAGCCAATGGAGGGGTCGGGAGCCGCAGCCGGGGACGATGAAGGCGCACCCGCCATCTTGGCCTTGAGCTGGTCGAGGCGCAGCTGCGCCTCCTCCC
>JAEWBL010000303.1 GCA_023391175.1 Pseudomonadota bacterium | reverse complement strand
TACCGCCTCTGCCGCACGAGAGCGAGCCCGAGCGCGTGGTCGAGGGCGGCATCGTTCCGCAACGCGAGTCCCTCGCGCAGCACCGCCTCGGCCTCGGCCTCGCGCCTCTGTCGCCGATAGAGGTCCGCGAGGTTGATGCGCAGGGGTGCGAAGGTGGGGTCCAGCCTCAGGCCGGCGTGAAACTCCGCCTCAGCCTTGGCTGCATCGCCCCGGCGCAGGAGGAAGTTGCCGAGATTGGCCCGCGCATCTGCCCGGTCGGCATTCAGCCTCTGGGCGGCCTCGTATTCGCTGAACGCGGCGAGGAGGCGGCTGCGCTCAGGCTCGCTCACCTCATCCGGCGGAACATCGGCGAGCCGGTCTGCGGCCTCCATCCGTACCGCAGCGGACGGGTCCACGAGGAGCGGCGCGGCCCTGCGCCAGCGCTCCTCGCGCGGCAGGCCGGCCGCGGTTCGCAGCCCCGCCACACGGACCATGGGATCGGGATCGGCGAGGGCCGCCCGAGCCGCCGCGTCGCTTGTCCGCGCGGGGAACTGCGCCAGCGCGCTCACGGCGGTGGCCCGAACGAGGCCCGGCACGTCCCGATCTCCCGCCAGTGCGACAAGGGCCGCACGGGCCTCGGCTGCCCCAAGGCGCGCAGCATGAAGCACAGGCCCCCAGCTCTGGAAGCCCTTGCGCTCCGGCCCATGCCAGCGCGCGACCGCCTCGGCGGCCCAGCTCGCCGGCTTGTCGGTGTGACAGTCGGTGCAGGCATTGGGCGTGCCTAGCGCGACGGAGAGATCCGGGCGCGGAATGCGGAAGGAATGGTCGTGGCGCGTGTCGATCACCATGTAGGTGCGCTTTGGCATATGGCAGCCGATGCAATCCGGCGCGCCCGGCCCCGGCGCGTGGCCGGTGTGGCTCTGGACCGCGAAGCGCTCGGGCAGGTGACACTGGCTGCACACGGCCGCGCCCGCCGCCTTCAGGGCCGCGGTGTGGGGATCGTGGCAATCGGTGCAGGCGACGCCACGTCTGTACATCAGGCTCTGCTTGAAGGCGTGATCGTTGAACACCTCGTCCTGGTTCTGCCCGTCCGCCTCGAACAGTCCCTGCTCCAGCAAGACAGGCACGTGGGTCTGCGTCAGTGGCTGGCCGGGCTGCCAGCTTTCGGAGAAGGCGCCGCGCCGGGCATGGCAGCGCGCACATGTCTCCACAACGTCCCCCGCCGGGCGCTCGACACCCTGGGTCGGGCTGCCGGTCTTCGGGTCGGGGGTCCAGTCGACGCTCGACCGGAGTGCGGCGGCACTGGCAAATCCCGCATGAGGCGTCGCCGGATCGCGCGGCCCCTTCGCCCAGGCGATATGGCCTGCCCCGGCGCCGTGGCAGCTCTCGCAGCCGACGCTGATTTCGGAGAAGCGTGTATCGAAGCGGTCGGCCAAAGCATCGTAGGCCTTGCGCAGCGCTGTGGAATGGCATTCCGCGCACATGTGGTTCCAGTTCTGCTGCGGGCCGGCCCAGAACAGCGGGTCGCCCGGCATGGGCGCCTCCTCGCCATAAAGATGGAACCACCGCTGGCCACCCTCGGACGCGGGGCGCGTATCATAGGCGAAGGGCAGCGCCTGCACCCGCCCATCCGGCATGGCAACCAGATATTGCTGAAGCGGATCGAGCCCGAAGGTATAGGCAATGGGGTAGACCGTCCGCTTCCCGTCCGAACCGGCGATCTCCACCCGATAGCCCGTGCCCTCCCGGAAGAAGCGGGCACTCGCCGGCCCATGGCCGACCTCCGCCCCATCGAAGCGGCCCTTGACGGTCGCTTCCGTCGGAAGGGTCATGGCGCCGGAATGCTGGGAGGTCAGCCAAGCCTTGGCCTCGGCCGCATGGCAGCCCTGGCATGCCGCCGAACCGACATATCCTTCCGGCGCCTGCGGCGTTAACGCTCCGATGCCGCCGGGTGAAAGTTCGGCAGGTGCGGCCAAGGCCCCCGTTTTCTTGTCGCGGTCGGTCCTCACCGCCGCGACGAAAGAGATCATCGAGGCCGTGAGGAGGCCAGCCAACACGACCGACAGGATGCTCCTGAGCCGCATCCTCTTCTACCTTCCACGGCATATGGCCAGCAATGAAGACCAGGCGTTGGTTCGTCCTCGCTGCCCCATGGGGCACGACCTCATCTCTAGCGCACTCATCTCTCCATTGCATCAGCCGGAATATGGCCGCGAATGGCGGTCATCGCGGTGAGGAAAGTTGTTGCGAAAATTCTGACTTCTAAGCGCCGCAAAGGTTTCGGCCTTTGCAACGCGGGCGGCCCGAAATGCCTGGGGGGCGAACCCCCGGCATCGAAACGTCGCCGAGATGGAGCACGTCGGCCGGGCCGAACGCATCCAACACGATCGCTTTCATTTCGCCGCGGCCCTGGCGAGCGCACGGCGTCCGATGCTGGCGGCGAAGAGCGGCGTCTCCCGGCGGTTGTGATCGCCACCGGCTTCCTGCCGGGCGATGGCCGCCTGCTCGAAGGTCTGGCCGTCGGTGGCGAGGAAATCCATGAACACGTCGGTCGGGTGGGAGGTGACTCGATTGGTGTAGCGGGTCCTGCCGCCCTCGATCTTCTCGGCCATCAGTTCCCAGAGCACATTGACCTGCGTGCGGCCCACCGGCGTGAACACGTCGGAGATCGAGTTCATCCGGCAATAGTTCGCCGTCGCCTCCTCGGCGATGTAGTGCTGAATGACGAGGCCGGTGCCGATCATCTCCACATTGATGACCATGCGGCGACCATCGTCGGTGGTCGTGACGCCGGAGCCAATGTGGTCCGGCGGGCAGCAGCGCAGATATTCCGCTTCCGGCAGACTGAACAGCCATTCGGCGATGTCGATATTTTCAAACCGAACGTCGATCTCCGCAGTATAGGCAGACTGCGAGAGGATCTTATCAGTCAGAATTTTCATGGAGTTTTCCTTCTAGATAAGCGTGCGAATGAGATGGCTCGCGTGCGCGGGACGCAGATAGGCGAGGCAGTGAAACAGAATGGGCCGCGCGCGGCCCCGGTGCCGGCGTATTTCAGTATGCCTGGGACCCAGTGATATCTTGCGAGATGGAACGTCGGCGCGCTGCGATTGCGATGAACCCGGCCGAGTGGCGCGGCGCCGCCGATGTGGTGACGCTGCGAATATGCGAGTGTCCCGCATCGGCGATAAGCCGGAGCCTCCTGCAAATCGCTTTGCCCGGATCGCAAAGATGAGACCCCACTTCGCCGAATTCCTTGCCACCTTCGTGGATGTCGTCCGGGCTGGGAGTTTCTCCGGGGCCGCGCGACGACGCGCCGTGACGCCGTCGGCGATCGTCCGTCAGATCGATGCGCTGGAGGAGGATCTGGGTGTCGCGCTTTTCATCCGCTCGACTCGTGCGCTGACTCTTACCGATGCCGGCCAGCGGCTTCACGAGCGCGCGCAGCGGCACCTGGACGACCTCGCCGACACCCATGCGGAAGTGGCCGCCTTCGATGGCTCCGTCTCGGGCACATTGCGGATCGCCTGCTTCCCCTCCTTCGGCAAGCGCTACGTGCTGCCGGTCGTCGCTACCCTGCAGGCCGAGCATCCCGCATTGCACGTCGAACTCGATCTGACGGAGCGGCTGGCCGATCCAGTCATCGAGCGCCTCGACGTCGTCATCCGAATGGGCGCGCTGAGCGACAGCACGCTGATCGCGACCAAGGTGGCGCCCTTGGAGCGCCAGCTGGTGGCGAGCCCGGACTATCTGAAGCGGGCCGGCAGGCCCGACAGCGCAGAAGACCTGCCAACGCACCGGCTGATCGACAAGCTGCACGGCGCCGACCTCCTCGGCTGGCGCGATGTGCTCGGCCGCCCGGCCGGCCATGCCGGGACTGGAACGGTGACCTTTCGTTCGGATGATTTCGAAGCCCAGCGCGCGGCGGCCGAGGCGGGTCTGGGGATCGCATTTCTGCCGAGCTGGGTCGTCGGCCCGGACGTGAGGGCCCGCAAGCTCGTGCGCCTGCCGGTCGGGGGCGAATCCTGGAACGAAGGGGCCGCGGGCATCTATCTCCTGCGTGCCCTGCCGCAACCAAGCGCGAAGGTGCGAGCTTTTTCCGAGGCGTTGCGCACGTTCATCGGCAGTCCCCCCGTGTGGGCGTCATGACCGGCGGACGATTGGCGGCCGTCACGGATGATGGGGGAACAGGGCCGCGCAGGGGCGCGGCCCTTGATGTCAATTCGCCTTCTTCTCCCCACGCGCGGCGATCACCGCGGGACAGGCGCTCTCGGAGAGGGGGCGGAAGGCCTCGTCGCCGGGCAGCGTGGCGACCAGCTTGTAGAGGTCCCACTCGCCCTTGGAGGCCTCGGGGGACTTCACCTCGAAGACGTAGAAATCGTGGACCATGCGCCCGTCCTCGCGGAGCTTGGCGTTGCGCACCACGTCGTCCTTGATGGGCAGTTCGCCCATCTTCTTCACCACGGTCTCGGCATCATCGCTCTTCGTCGCCGCCACCGACTTCAGATAGTGCAGCACGGAAGAATAGACGCCGGCATGGATTGCGGAGGGGATCTTGCCGTTCTGCGCCTTGAAGCGCTCGGAGAAGGCGCGGGTGCCGTCGTCGAGGTCCCAGTAGAAGCCTTCCGACAGCAGCGTGCCCTGCGCCACCGGCAGGCCCACGCTCTTCACGTCCAGCGCGGTGAGGAAGAAGGCGACGAGCTTCTGCTTGGAGGTGGTGATGCCGAATTCGCGGGCGGTCTTGATGCCCGTCACCGTGTCATTGCCGGCGTTGGCGAGGGCGATGATGTCCGCGCCCGAGCCCTGCGCGGTGAGCAAGGGTGAGGAAAGGTCCACCGCCGGGAAGGGATGGCGCACGGAGCCGAGCACCTTGCCGCCCTTCTTGCCGACCACCGTCTTGGCGTCCGCTTCCAACTGCTGGCCGAGGGCATAGTCCGCCGTCACGAGATACCAGGAGGTGCCGGGCTGCGTGAGGCGGTTGGCGATGCCGGCCACCTGCACATAGGTGTCCCACATCCATTGCACCACATGGCCGGGCTGGCACGCATCGCCGGTGAGGCGCGCGGTGCCGCCGGGGAAGAGGGCGACGCGGTTCTTCTCCTTCACCAGCGGCGCGATGGCGAGCTGGATGGAGGCGTTGGACATGTCGGCGAGGACGTCCACGCCCTCCTGATCGATCCACTTGCGCGCGGTGGCGGAGGCGATGTCCGCCTTGTTCTGGTGATCGGCGGAGACCATCTCGATCTTCATGCCGGCGCATTCGGCCTTCAGGCAATCATCGATGGCCATCTGTGCGGCGATGAGCGAGCCCTTGCCCGTGATGTCGGAATAGACGCCGGACATGTCGGTGAGCACGCCCACCTTCACCGTGCCGCCGGAGATTTCCGCCGCCGCCGGAGCTGCGGCGAGGCCCGCCGCAAGAGCTAGAGCGAGGGGGCCGAATTTCGCTGTCATGGATGTCCTCCCGGTCGTTCTTGTCATTGATCGTCCCTCACCAGTGGACCATGGGCAGGCCCGCCACCGGGGAACGGAAGAAGGGAATGCGGGTGCCGCGCAGGCTGCCCACATAGACGGTTTTCAGGTCCGGTCCGCCGAAGGTCACGCTGGCGAACCACGGGGCAATGGTGCCGCCGCAGGCGAGCATCAGCTCGGGCGTCACGGCGTCTTTATCCAACGCCGCCATCAGCGCCTTGCCGGCGGCGCTGCCGCGATCGTCGTCGAGGATGATGCGCAGGTCGCCATCGGGGGTGATGGCGAAGATGCGGTCCGTCATCACATGGGTGCCCCAGAGGTTGCCATAAGCGTCGAAGGCGATGCCGTCGATGAAGGCGCCGTGGTCCGAGGGGCCGAAGGTCTCGCGGTCCACGAGGTCGCCATTGGGCAGCGCCCTGAGGCGCGTCACCCGCTTGCCGCCCGTCTCCACCACATAGAGCCATTCCTCCTTGGCGTCGAAGCGGATCTCGTTGGTGAAGCAGAAGCCGTCGGCAACGATGCGCAGATGGCCGTTCTCATAGAGCGCCACATAGCCGTCGGAGACGTTCGGGCTCATGGCCTGCATCCAGTTCTTGATGCGGGTGGAGATGGTGAGCCAGATGCGGTCCCTTCTGTCGCGCAGCACGAAATTGACCTTGCCGATGGGCGTGCCGTCGATGGTGTCGGCGAGCACACGGGACTGGCCGTCGCGGGTCATGATCTCCAGCCGGTCGGTGCCGAAATTGGAGATGAGGATGTCGCCATTGCGGGCGAAGGCGAGGCCATTCGGCAGGGTGCCGGCGACAAAGCGGGTCTCCTCGTCGGTGGCGGAGGCGAAGTGCGTCGCCTCGCTCTGCGCGATCAGCGTCTGGGTGCCGTCGGGGCGGATGTGCACCACCCCGCCACGCGCGTCCGCGCTCCAGAGCGAACCGTCGCGCTCGGCGAGAATGCACTCGGGACGCTGAAGGCCCTCGCCCACGTAGGCGATGGCGGCGGGGTCGACCGTAAAGCCGTCGATGGGGTTGGGCGATGCCATGGCGTTGCTGCCCTTTCTAGAAGCTCACCTTGTCGGCGCCCTTGAGGCCGAGGGTGGCGCGGGCTTCGTCCGGGGTGGCGATCTCGTGGCCCAGTTCTTCCAGGATACGGCGGATCTTCGCCACCTGCTCGGCATTGGAGGAGGCGAGCTTGCCGCGGCCGATGAACAGGCTGTCCTCCAGCCCCACCCGCACGTTGCCGCCCATCATGGCCGCCTGCGTCGCGAACGGCATCTGGTGGCGGCCGGCGGCGAGCACGGACCAGTGATAGTCCTTGCCGAACAGCTTGTCCGCCGTGCGCTTCATGAACATCAGATTGTCCACGTCGGGCCCGATGCCGCCGAGAATGCCGAAGATGAGCTGCAGGAACACCGGCGGGCGGAACCAGCCCTGGTCGAGGCAGTGGGCGAGATTGTAGAGGTGGCCCACATCGTAGCATTCATGCTCGAATTTGGTGCCGTGCTCCTCGCCCAGCATCTTGTAGATGCGCTCGATGTCGCCGAACGTGTTGCGGAAGATGAAGTCCTTCGTGCCGGTGAGGTAGGGCTCCTCCCACTCGTGCTTCCAGTTGGAATAGCGCTTCGCCAGCGGGTGCAAAGCGAAGTTCATGGAGCCCATGTTCAGGGAGCACATCTCCGGCGCGGCCTTGAGCGGCGCGGCGAGGCGGTCCTCCACCGTCATGTTCAGGCCGCCGCCGGTGGTGATGTTGATGACCGCATCGGTCGCCTGCTTGATGCGCGGCAGGAATTCCATGAACACGGCCGGATCGGGCGTCGGCCGCCCGTCCTTGGGGTCACGGGCGTGCAGGTGCAGGATGGCGGCGCCGGCTTCCGCCGCGGCGATGGCCTGCTCGGCGATCTCGTTGGGCGTGATGGGCAGCGCGTCCGACATGGTGGGCGTGTGAATGCCGCCCGTCACCGCGCAGGTGATGATGACCTTGCTCAAGACATGTCTCCGCGAAAATGCGTTCAATCGGGAAGGATGGCGACGGCCCGCGTCCAGCCGGCGGAGGCGGCGCGCACCTTCACCGGGAAGCAGCTGATGGTGAAGCCGGTCGAGGGTAGCGCTTCGAGATTGTGCAGCTTCTCGATCTGGCAATAGCCCTTCTCGCGCCCGGCCTTGTGGCCTTCCCAGATCAGGGAGGCATCGCCCGTCTCGGCGAAGCGGCGGGCCGTAAAGGAGAAGGGCGCGTCCCAGCTCCAGCTGTCCGTGCCGACAACGCGCACGCCCTGGTTCACCAGATGGAGCGTCGCATCCCGGCCGAAGCCGCAGCCCTTGTCGATGTAATCGGCCTGACCATAGGCCGTGCCGGCGGCGGTGTTGGCCACCACGATGTCGAGGGGGCTCAGCGTGTGGCCGATGCGGGCCAGCTCCGCGTCGATCTCGGCCGGCGTCACCACATGGCCGTCGGGCAGGTGGCGGAAGTCCAGCTTCACGCCGGGGCGGAAGCACCAGTCGAGCGGGATCTCGTCGATGGTGATGGCGCGGGCCCCGCCGTCCATGGTGGGGTGATAATGCCAGGGGGCATCCACATGGGTGCCATTGTGGGTGGAGATGTGAGCCGTCTCCACCGCCCAGCCCATGCCCTCGGGAAGCTGCTCGGGCGTGAGGCCGGGGAAGGCGGCGCAGAGGGTGGCCGCGGTTTCCGTGTGGACGGAATAGTCGATGCGGACCCGCTGGAAGGGCGGGTCGGCGGGCACGTCGTTTTCCAGCGGAATGGAGATGTCGACGAATCTTGGCACGGCGTCTCGTCCTCCCGGCCCCGAGCGTGAGCATCGCTCTTGCAGGCTTCATTTTGTACAGGCGTACAGGTTATTGTACGATTGTACAAGATGGAGTAGGCGGGGCGCCGCCTTTGCCGCCTCGTGTGACGCCGCGGCTGGTGCGGATGCAGCGGCAACGCTAGAAAAGGCCCATGGAGACGAAGACGAAGACATCCGCCGCCAGGCGCTCCGCCTCGCCGTCCGGGCGCAGGAAAGGCGCGCGCCGCTCGGCGGTCGCGCCCGGTGACCCGCAGCGGCCCGATCGCCGGCAGGACATTCTGGCCAGCGCGGAATTTCTCTTTGCCGAACGGGGCTATGCCGCGGTCTCGGTGCGCGATATCGCCGCCCGCGCCGGTGTGCCAGTGGCGCTGGTGGGCTATTATTTCGGTCGCAAGCCGGAATTGCTCGCCACCGTCTTCGCCCATCGCCAGGCCAATCTGGACGAGCGCATTTCCCGCATCCGCGAAATCGGGGCGCGTGGCCCCGGGGAGGGGCGGGTCGCCGAGATCGTCACGGCCTGGGCGGAACCGGTGGTGCGGCTGCACGGCTCGGCGAGCGGCGACAGCTTCTCCCTGCTGGTCGCCCGCACCGCCTGGGACCCCGGCCCGGAAGCCACCGAGACCATCGAGCGCTTCTATGATCCGCTGGTCCGCGCCTTTTTGGAGGCCATGGCCGTCGCGCTTCCCGGTTGCCCGCATGACCGGCTGCTCTGGGCCTACGAGTATGCGGTCGGGGCCCTCTTGATGTACGTGGCCGACAAGCGCATCGAACGCCTGTCCGATGGCCGGGCGACGGCGGGCGATCCGGCGCTGTTCGAGGATTTCGTGCGGTTCGTCACCGCCGGCCTTGAGGCGATGTGCGGTTCGCCGCCGGCGGCGCCTGCCGGTGCCGGCGCGGTCCGGCGTCGACCGCCGGGCTAGATGTTGCGGAACGTCGGCCGGCGTTTTTCCGCGAAGGCGTTCATCCCCTCGCGCCGGTCCTCAAGGGCAAAGGTGGAATAGAGGAGCCTGCGTTCCACATAGAGGCCCTCCTGGAGATGCGTCTCATAGGCCTGGTTCACGGCCTCCTTGGCGAGGCGGACCACGGGCCGGGACGAGCCGGAAATCCGAGCGGCGATCGCCACCGCCTCGGCGACATGGGTGCCGGCCGGCACCACGCGGCTGACGAGGCCCATCGCCAGCGCCTCTCCGGCGGACAGCGCCCGGCCGGTGAGGATCATGTCCATGGCCACGGCCTTGCCGACGATGCGCGTGAGCCGCTGGGTTCCGCCCGCGCCGGGAATGATGCCGATGGTGGTTTCCGGCAGCGCGAACCGCGCGGTCTCCGACGCGATGATGATGTCGCACATCAGGGCCAGCTCGCAGCCCCCGCCGATGGCATGGCCCGACACCGCCGCGATGGTGGGCTTGCGGACCCGCGAAAGGCCTTCCCAGGTAGCGGTGATGAGCTGCTCCTCGTAGACCTCGGCGAATGTCTTGTCCTTGATCTCCTTGATGTCGGCCCCGGCGGCGAACGCCCGCTCCGAGCCGGTGACGACGATGGCGCCGATGGTGCGGTCGGCGTCGAAGGCTGCCGCCGCGTGGGACAGCTCGGCGGTGATCCGGCTGTCCAGGGCATTCAGCGCCTCGGGTCGGTTGAGGGTGATGATGCCGACGGCGCCGTCCGTGGCCGTGAGGATGGTCTCGTAGGTCATGGGATTCTCACGAAATCAGGATCAGGATCTGGGCGAGGCGGGCCGGCTCCTCGAGCCGGGCGAAGTCCGTCCCGCCGGCATGGCTGGCCCGGGCATGTCGAGCTGGATGGCGCCGACACCGCTGCGTTTCGCCGGAATAGCGGCCTGTAGGGCTCTCCAAATAAGAAATATATTGTCATAACTTCTCGCAGGCAAGCGTATCCCCCGCACAATCTTAGCAATGTGAACGCAGATCGATGGTCCGCATTCGATCGCTTGCGGGGCGGTCTCATCGCGAATATATATGACAATATATTTCCATAGAAGCGGGAGGGAATGTCATGGCACTGGATCCGGGAACCCTGTCCCAACTCATCGAGGCGATCCGCCGTTTCGTCGATGAGCGGCTGATCCCCGCCGAGGCCGAGGTGGCCGAGAGCGACGCTATTCCGGCTGAGATCGTGGCCGGGATGCGGGATCTCGGCCTGTTCGGCCTCACCGCGCCCGAGGAGTTCGGCGGCCTTGGCCTCACCATGGAGGAGGAGGTGCTGGCGCTGTTCGAGCTGGGCCGCGCCGCGCCCGCCTTCCGCTCCCTGTTCGCCACCAATGTGGGCATCGGCATGCAGGGCATCGCCATCGACGGCACGCCCGAGCAGAAGGCGAAATACCTGCCCGGCCTCGCCTCCGGCGACATCATCGGCTCGTTCGCCCTCACCGAGCCGGACGTGGGGTCGGACGCGGGCGCGGTACGCACCACGGCGCGGCGCGAGGGCGACGTCTATGTGTTGAACGGCACCAAGCGCTTCATCACCAATGCGCCTCACGCGAGCCTGTTCACCGTCATGGCCCGCACCGACCCGGCCCAGAAGGGCGCGGCCGGCGTGTCGGCCTTCGCCGTGGAACGCGGCACGCCGGGGCTCTCCACCGGCAAGCCGGAAAAGAAGATGGGCCAGCAGGGCGCCCATGTGTGCGACGTGATCTTCGAGGATTGCCGGGTGCCGGCATCTGCGCTCATCGGCGGGGTCGAGGGGCAGGGCTTCAAGACTGCCATGAAGGTGCTCGACAAGGGGCGCCTGCATATCGCGGCCGCCTGCGTCGGCCTGTCCGAGCGCATCCTCGACGACATGCTCGCCTATGCGGTGGGGCGCCGGCAGTTCGGCCGGCCGCTGGCCGATTTCCAGCTCCTCCAGGCCATGTTTGCCGATTCGAAGGCTGACGCCTACGCAGCCCGCTGCATGGTGCTGGACGCGGCCCGGAAGCGGGATGCGGGCGAGGATGTGAGCGTGGAGGCCTCCTGCGCCAAGATGTTCGCTTCCGAGGCGGTGGGACGCATCGCCGACCGCAACGTGCAGGTCCATGGCGGCAATGGCTATATCCGCGAATACCGCGCCGAGCAGCTCTATCGGGACGCGCGCCTGTTCCGGATTTACGAGGGCACCACGCAGATCCAGCAGATCATCATCGCCAAGGCCCTCACCGCCGAGGCGAAGGCACGCGCCGGACTCTAGGCGCCGGTGCGGGCGCGGCAGCCCGCACCTCCTCCTCGTGGCGGGCGGAGGCTTCCGGGTCGAGAGCCTTGAAGTTGGTCAGCATCTTGTCGAGGTAATGGATCATGTGGATCCGGTCCTCGGTGGAGAAGCCGGCGAGGGCCGCGTCGTAATAGTCGGCGATCACGGGGCGCATGTTGGCGTCCCACAGGCTGCGCCCCTTGGGTGTCAGGCGAATGAGGCGGGAGCGGTTGTCGTTGGCGTCGACCGTCCGCTCCACATAGTCCATGGCCTCGAGCCGCTGCAGCACGCCGGCGAGATTCTGCCGGGTGACAAGCAGGAAGGCGGCGAGGTCGCCCACCGCCACCCCTTCCGCGAAAGCCGGGCGGGTCAGCGCGCCGAGCACCGCCCATTGCTGGGTGGTGATCTCGTAATCGTCCAGCGCCCGTGTCCCGGTCTTATGCAACATGTTGGCGCATTGATAGAGCCGGAAGAAGAGCCTGTTGCTCAAGCCCGGCGAAATGCCCCGCGAACCGCCGCCATCCTTTGTCATGCCTGCACTCTGACTGCGCCGCACGGTGCGGTCAAGGGCGGCTGTTGCGGCGCAATAATGGAAATATATTGACATAAAAATGCGAGTGCCCGTAGATTGAATATACGGAGTTCGGCGCGGTTCCGGGGATGTCGTTATCGCTCCATAGGCAATAATGGAGCGGTTCTCGTCGTTTCGGTCCCGGCTTGCGATTTGGAAGAGGTGCCGTCGTGCGAGGCTTGAAAGGCAAAGTTGTTGTTGTAACTGGCGGCGGCGGCGGTATCGGGTCTGCCACCTGTCGCCGCTTCGCCGAGGACGGCGCGCGGGTCATCGTGGCGGACATCGGCGCCGCGGCGGCGGAGAAGGTGGTGGAGGGGATCAGGGCCGGCGGCGGCGAGGCGATCGCCCTGGTGGTCGATCTCACCGACTACGATGCCGTCGCGAAGGCGATCACCGCGGTGGAGGCCGATTTCGGCCCCATCGACATCCTCGTGAACAATGCGGGCTGGGACCTGTTCGTCCCCTTCCTGAAGTCGGAGCCAGACTTCTGGTCGAAGATCATCGATATCAACCTGCGCGCCGTGCTCAACATCACCAAGCCGGTGCTGGCCTCCATGGTCGCACGCGGGCAGGGTGGGCGCATCGTGTCCATCGGCTCGGATGCCGGGCGGGTCGGCTCGTCCGGCGAGGCGGTCTATGCCGCCTGCAAGGCCGGCGTGATCGCCTTCATGAAGACGCTGGCGCGCGAGAATGCCCGCCACGGCATCACCTTCAACACCGTCTGCCCCGGGGTGACCGAGACGGCGATGCTGGAGAGCTTCATGGAGGCGGCGGGCGACAAGGAAAAGCTGCGCACCGCCTTTACCCGCGCCGTGCCGCTCGGCCGCCTCGGCAAGCCCGAGGACCTGCCCGGCGCCATCCTGTTCCTGTCCAGCGACGACGCCGCCTTCATCACCGGCCAGGTGATCTCGGTCTCCGGCGGCCTGACCATGCACGGCTGAGGATCAATCATGAACTATACGGATATCCTCTACGAGATCCGCGGCGGCGCCGCCTGGATCACCATCAACCGGCCGGACAAGTACAACGCTTTCCGCGGCCACACCGTGGACGAGCTGATCCACGCCTTCCAGACCGCCGGCTGGGACCGCAAGGTGGGCGTCATCGTGCTCACCGGTGCCGGCGACAAGGCCTTCTGCACCGGCGGCGACCAGTCGGCCCATGATGGGCAGTATGACGGGCGCGGCGTCATCGGCCTGCCCATCGACGAACTGCAAAGCCTCATCCGTGACGTGCCGAAGCCGGTCATTGCGCGCGTGAACGGCTTCGCCATCGGCGGCGGCAACGTGCTCGCCACCATCTGCGACCTCACCATCGCGTCCGAGAAGGCGCAGTTCGGGCAGGTCGGCCCCAAGGTGGGCTCGGTCGATCCGGGCTTCGGCACCGCCTATCTCGCCCGCGTGGTGGGGGAGAAGAAGGCGCGGGAGATCTGGTACCTCAACAAGCGCTATAGCGCCGCGGAGGCCCTCGCCATGGGCCTCGTCAACGCGGTCGTGCCCCACGAGGACCTCGACGCCGAGGTGGGCCGCTGGGTGGCCGAGCTGATGGAGCGCTCGCCCACGGCGCTCGCCCTCGCCAAGGTGTCCTTCAACGCCGACAGCGAGAGCATCCGCGGCATCTCCGCCCTCGGGATGCGGGCGCTGAGCCTCTATTACGACACCGACGAAAGCAAGGAAGGCGGCGTCGCCTTCCGCGAGAAGCGCAAGCCCGACTTCCGCAAGTTCGGCAAGTAGGGTCCCCGCTTCGGGGAGGTCCGTTGCCGCCGCGCGCGCCCGTCCCGCAGGGGGTGCGAGGGGCCGGACGGTTCCACCATGCCGCGCGTCAGGGCGACGGCATGGCGGGCCTTCTACCTGCGGCCGCGCCAGTGGAGCGGCCGCCAGACGCTCCGCCCGCGCTCGCTCCGCATGGCGGCTCATTTCATCCGGCAAGAAGACGTCCAGGCAGGAAATCCCATGACGCCCACGGCCTATCCCACGGTTTTCGACACGGAAGACCTGATCGCCCTGCGCGATCTCGCCGCGAGGTTCGCCGCCGACAAGCTCGCCCCCGGCTACAAGGATCGCGAGCGCACCGGCACGTTCGGTGCGGAACTGGTGCGCGAGATGGGCAGCCTTGGCCTGATCGCGCCCGAACTGCCCGAGGAATTCGGCGGCAGCGGCGCGGGCTCCATCTATTCGGGCGTCATCATCGAGGAGATCGCCAAGGGCGACTTCAACTTCGGCTATATCAACGTCCTCGCCTCACTCAACGGCCAGATCCTCGCGAACTTCGCCAATCCCGAGATCAAGCGCCACTGGCTGCCCAAGCTGACCGCGGGAGAGGTCCTGCTGGCCATCGCGCTCACCGAGCCGCGCGGTGGCTCCGACGCCGCCAATCTCGGCCTGAGGATGGAGCGCGACGGCGACCATTACGTCATCAACGGAGAGAAGACCTCCATATCGGCCGCCGACCAGGCCGCCGCCGCCGTCGTCTTCGCCCGCACCGGGCGGCCGGAGGACAAGGCGCACGGCGTCTCCGCCATCTTCGTGCCCATGGACACCCCCGGCATCTCGACGACCCGCTTCACCGACCTCGGCCAGCATGCCATCGGCCGCGGCTCCATCTTCTTCGACAATGTGCGGGTGCCGGCCGATCACCTGCTCGGGGCGGAGAACAAGGGCTTCGTGCAGGTGATGCAGGGCTTCGACTTCTCCCGCTCGCTCATCGGCCTGCAATGCCTCGGCACGGCCCGCCAGTCTCTCAACGAGGCCTGGGCCTACATCGGCGAGCGGCGCGCCTTCGGCAAGCCGCTGGCGTCCTTCCAGGGCATCACCCACCAACTCGCCGACTTCGACACCCGTATCGAGGGCGCCAGGCTGCTGAGCTACAACGCGCTGTGGCTCAAGGACAACGGCCTGCCGCACGTGGCGGAGGCGGCGATGGCCAAGTGGTGGCCGCCGCTGCTCGCCTATGAGGCGATCCATGCCTGCCTGCTGATCCACGGCCACGCCGCCTATTCCACCGAGCTGCCGTTCGAGCAGCGTCTGCGCGACGTGCTCGGCCTCCAGATCGGCGACGGCACCGCGCACATCATGAAGAACATCATCGCCCGCGAACGGGCGGGTCGGGTCGCGGTCAACGGCTGATCCGGCGACAGGGGAGGGAACCATGCAATTCGACGCCGTGCTCATCGAGCCCCGCCGCGCCCGGATGGAGGCGGAAGGCTTCTGGCCGGGCAAGACCCTGCTCGACTATTTCGAGATCTGCCTCGCCGAGAAGCCGGATGCCGTGGCTGTCCTGACCGTGCTGACGGGCACGGGCACGCGGCGCGAACTGACCTATGCCGAAATCGACCGCCTCGCCTGGCGCGCCGCCGCCGGGCTGCGCCGCCTCGGCCTCAGCAAGGACGATGTGCTGTCCTGCCAGTTGCCGAACGGCTGGGAATTCGTGGTGCTCTACATCGCCTGCCTCCGGCTGGGCGTCGTCTTCAATCCGGTCATGCCCATCTTCCGCGAGCATGAGCTGTCCTTCATGCTCCGCCACGGCGAGACCAAGGTGTTCGCCATTCCCCGCATCTTCCGCGGCTTCGACCATGAGGCGATGGCGCACCGCCTGAAGGCGGACCTGCCCGACCTGGCCCACCTCGTGGTGGTGGGCGGGGAGGGGCGGGACGCGTTCGAGGCGTCGCTCCTCGATCCCGCGCTCGATGCGGAGGTGCCTGCCGCCCGGGAGATCAGCGCCCGGGACCGCAGCGACGCCAATGCGGTGTGCCAGCTCATCTACACCTCGGGCACGACGGGTGAGCCCAAGGGGGTGATGCACACCGCCAACACCATGTATTCCAACCTCGTCGCCTATGCGCAGCGGCTCGGTCTCGGCGCGTCGGACGTGGTGCTCATGGCCTCTCCCATGGCCCACCAGACCGGCTTCATGTACGGCCTGCTGATGCCGTTCATGCTGAAGGCCCGCATGGTGCTGATGGACAGCTGGGACAAGGCGCTGGCGGCGCGGCTCATCGCGCAGGAGGGCGTCACCTTCACCATGGCCTCGACGCCCTTCCTCATGGATATCACCAACACGGTCGAGGAACTGGGCACCGAATCGTCTTCGCTGCGCATCTTCCTGTGCGCGGGAACCGCCATACCCGGCGTGCTGGTGGAGCGGGCCCGGAAGGTTCTGGGCACCAAGATCATCTCCGCCTGGGGCATGACGGAAAACGGGGCGGTGACCCTCGCTTCTCCCTCGGACCCCGACGAGCGCTCCATCAACACCGACGGCTTCGTGCTGCCCGGCATGGAGCTGCAGATCCGCGGCGCCGACGGCTCCGTGCTCGCGACCGGACAGGAGGGCGCGCTCTACGTGCGCGGCTGCTCCAATTTCGGCGGCTACCTGAAGCGTCCGCAGTGGAACGCCACCGATGCCGAAGGCTGGTTCGACACTGGCGACATCGCCCGGATGGACGAGCAGGGCTACATCCGCATCTGCGGGCGGACCAAGGATGTCATCATCCGCGGCGCCGAGAACCTGCCGGTGGTCGAGATCGAGGCGGTGCTCTACAAGCACCCGGACATTCAGCAGGTGGCCATCGTCGCCTATCCGGACGAGCGCCTCGGCGAGCGCGCCTGCGCCTTCATCGTGCCGAAGGCCGGCAAGACCTTCAGCTTCGAGGACATGGTCGCCTTCCTCGATCGCCAGCATCTCGCCAAGCAATATTATCCCGAACGGATCGAGGTGCGCGACCAGCTGCCGTCCACCGCCTCCGGCAAGATCCAGAAGTTCGCGTTGCGGACCCTGCTGCGTGAAGACTACGAAAAGTCACGCGCCTGATGGCTCCCTCGCGCCTTGGCCCGCCGTCCGCGGCCGATCCGCGCCCGGCGCGCTCCCCTCATGTGTGCAGGTGAGGCCGCCATGCCCGGACCCGTCCATTGCGTCCTCGACGAGGGCATCGCCCTCGTCACCATCGACAATCCTCCGGTCAACGTCACGTCCCTCGCCGTGCGGCAGGGGCTTGCGGCCGCGCTCGATGCTGCCGAGGCGGCAGGCGTGGGGCGGGTGGTGCTGACGGGCGCCGGAAAGACCTTCGTCGCCGGTGCGGACGCCAGGGAGTTCGCCGCCGCGCCCGTGGCGCCGCATCTGCCGGACCTCGTGCGCCGGATCGAGGCTTTTCCGGTTCCGGTGATCGCGGCCATCACCGGCGCGGCCCTCGGCGGGGGACTGGAGATTGCGCTCGCCTGCCGCGCGCGCATCGCTGCCCCGGGCGCCACGCTGGGACTGCCGGAGGTGACGCTCGGCGTTGTGCCGGGCGCCGGCGGTACGCAACGCCTGCCCCGGCTGGTCGGCCTGGAGGCGGCGCTGTCACTGATCGTCGAGGGCCGGATCCTCCCGGCGCAGGAAGCCGAGGCCCTGGGGCTGGTGGACGCCATCGCCGCTGATCCGGTGGCCTCGGCCCGAACTCTCCAGATCCCGGTACGGCCCGCGACCGGCGCGCTCCCGGCTCCCGGGCCCGATCCAGCAGCGATCGAGGCCGCGCGCAAGCTGGCGGAAAAGCGCAGCCTCGGCCAGATGGCGCCCTTGAAGGCCATCGACCTCGTCGAGGCAGCTACCCGCCTGCCCCTCGATGAGGGGCTGGCGCTGGAGCGCGCGACCTTCCTCGGTCTCAGGACCTCCGATCAGGCGGCGGCCCTGCGCCACGTCTTCTTCGCCGAGCGCGCCGCCATGGCGCAGGGAAGAGCCGGCGGTGCGGAGATCGGTTCCGCCGTGGTGGTGGGCGGCGGCACCATGGGCGCCGGGATTGCCTATGCCCTGGCCGCCATTGGCATTTCCGTGGCGCTGGTGGAAAGCGATGCGGCCGGCGTCGCGCGGGCGCGGGCCAATGTGGCCCGGCTCTATGCGGATGCGGTGAAGCGGGGCAAGAGCACCGTCGAAGCCGCCGCAGCGGAGCAGGCGGCGCGCTTTTCCTTCCACGAAGGCTATGGCGCCCTGCCGCCGGCGGATTTCGCCATCGAGGCGGTGTTCGAGGACATGGAGGTGAAGCGGCAGGTCTTCGCCGCCCTCGATGCGGCGCTGCCCGAGACCGCCATCCTCGCCACCAACACCTCCCATCTCGACGTGAATCGGGTGGGCGAGGGCCTGCGCTGTCCCGAACGGTTCCTGGGCCTGCATTTCTTCAGCCCGGCCCACGTGATGAAGCTGCTGGAAGTGATCCGGGCGCGCACCACCTCCGCCGAAACGCTGGCAACGGTCCTGCGCCGCGCCGCGCGGCTGAAGAAGATCCCGGTACTGGCCGGCGTGTGCGACGGTTTCATCGGCAACCGCATCCTCACCCGCTATCGGCAGACCTGTGACATCATGCTGATGGAGGGCGCCCTGCCGGCCCAGGTGGACCGGGCGCTGCGCGGCTTCGGCATGGCCATGGGGCCTTACGAGGTGCAGGACCTCTCCGGCCTCGACATTGCCTATGCCAATCGCAAGAGGCTCGGCTGGCGCACGAAGGACGGCTTCCGTTACATCCCAATCGCCGACCGCATCGTCGAGGAGACCGGCCGGCTCGGCCGCAAGACCGGCGCCGGGTGGTACGACTACGACGGTGGCAAGGCTTCCGCCTCCGCGGTCATCGACAAGATCGTGGCGGAGGAATCCGAGCGGGCGGGCCTCACGCGCCGGAGCTTTTCCGATGACGAGATCGTCGCCCGTGCCGTGACCGCCATGGTGGAGGAGGGTTTCCGCATTCTCGAGGAAGGCATCGCCGCGAACCCGGCCGACATCGACCTCGTGATGATCCATGGCTACGCGTTTCCGCGCTGGCGCGGTGGTCCCATGCACTATGCAGGCCGCCTCGGCTTCGGGGAGATCCTGCGCCGGATCGAAGCATTTGAGGCCCAGGACCCGCTTTCCTGGGGCGTGCCGGACCTCCTGCGCCGCGCAGCGGTCGACGGGACGCACGATCCCACCACCTGACGAGGGCCCATGGGCGACGACGCATTCATCTGGCAGCGGCGGGTCGGCTTCGGCGACTGCGATCCCGCGCGCATCGCCTATACGGGCCGGATTCCGGACTTCGCCCTGGAGGCGATCGACGCCTTCTGGGAGGATCTGCTGGACGGCACCAACTGGTTCCGGATGAACGTGGACCAGGGCATCGGATGCCCGTTCGTGCACATGGAGATGGACTTCAAGGCGCCGATCACGCCGCGCGCCCCGCTGTTCTGCCATGTGGAGCCCGCGCGGCTGGGCACCTCCTCGCTCACGTTTCGCGTGACGGGCAGGCAGGACGGGCAAGTCTGCTTCATCGCCGGCTTTGTCTCAGTCTTCGTGGTGGCGGGGGATCTGCGGAAGATTCCGGTTCCCGACTCCATCCGAACGCCGCTGCTCGCGCGCTTCGCGCATCTGCGCGAGGCCTGACGGGGAGCTATCCGGCCGCGGGCGGATTCGCCAGCCACGCGAGCGTGTGGGAGGCGACCGCCACCAGCGTGCCGTGCTGGTTCGTCACCTCGATCCCGGCGCTGGCGCGCCTGCGGGCGATGTCCACACTGCTGACGCGGTAGAGGGTGGTCACCGTGTCCCCCAGGAAGACCGGCTTGATGAAGCGGATGCGGTCATAGCCGAGCGCCACGGCGATCTCGTTCGCCTCGGGCGGCGTGCGCGCCGCGATCAGTCCGGCGGTGGTGGACATGAAGCCCACCAGCAGCGCGCCGTGGGCCTGCAGCCGGCCGAAGCGGGAGCGCTGCATATAGGCCAGGTTGACGTGGTTCGGGGCGAAGTCGCCGGTGATCCCGGCGAAGAGATACACGTCGCTTTCGCCCACGGTCTTGGTGAAGACCGCCGAGTCCCCCGGCTTCACATGGAAGTCCTGCATCACCCTGTCCTTTCCGCTCGGAGCATCCCGCGAAAGGCGCGGGAGAGCAGCGTAGCGCGGGCTTTCAGATTGGCAAATATATTTACACAATATATGGAATGTGATTGACATAAATTGGCGCCGAAAATGGCATAGATATAAGGCTCCATGGAGGATACGCCATGCGTAATTATATCAGTATATGTGTGCTTCTGTCCGGAATCGCCATGGGCCTGGGGCCGGCGGTGGCCGAGACCCGGATCAAGATCGGAATCCTCAGCGACATGAGTGGACCCTACTCGGACCTTGCCGGTCCGGGCTCTGTCGCCGCCGCCCGCCTCGCGGTGGAGGATTTCAAGGGGAAGGACAAGGGCATCGAGGTGGAGATCGTCTCGGGCAATCACCAGAACAAGGCGGACATCGGCTCCGTCATCGCCCGCTCATGGATCGATCAGGAGGGCGTCGACGTCATCGGCGACGTCACGGGCTCGCCCGTCGCGCTGGCGGTCAGCCAGATCGTCAAGGACAAGGACAGGATCCAGCTCAATGCCGGGGCGGCGACGGCCGACCTCACCGGCTCCAAATGCACGCCCAACACCATCCATTGGACCTACGACACCTGGGCCAATGCCAACGGCACCGGCAGCGCCATGGTGCGCCAGGGCGGCAACAGCTGGTTCTTCATCGCGGTGGACCAGGCGTCCGGCCACGCCATGGAACGCGATACGGTGGCGGTGGTGAAAGCCGCCGGCGGGCAGGTGCTCGGCTCGGTCAAGCACCCGCTCGGCACCAGCGATTTCTCATCCTACCTGATCCGGGCGCAATCCTCCGGCGCCAAGGTGGTGGGCCTCGCCAGCGGCGGCGAGGACATGATCAACGCCATCAAGCAGGCCTCCGAGTTCGGCATCGTGCAGGGCGGACAGTCCATCGCCGGCCTGTTCACCTTCATCACCGACATCCACGCCCTCGGCCTCAAGCTGGCGCAGGGGCTGGTGCTGACGGAGGCGTTCTACTGGGATCGCGACGACGCGAGCCGCGCCTTCGCCAAGCGCTTCGCCGCCCTCCACAAGGGCAAGATGCCGACGCAGGTCCATGCCGGCGTCTATTCCTCCATCATGCACTATCTGAAGGCCGTGGAGGCCGCCGGCACCAAGGATACGAACACCGTGCTCGCCAAGATGCGCGCGATGCCCATCGACGATCCCCTGTTCGGCAAGGGCGAGGTGCGCATCGACGGTCGCGCGGTCCACGACATGTTCCTGTTCAAGGTGAAGACTCCGGCGCAATCCAAGGGCGAATGGGACGTCTACGAGACCCTCGCGACCATTCCGGCCGCGCAGGCCTTCCGCCCCCTCGCCGAAGGTGGCTGCCCGCTGGTGAAGTAGGGCCGTCCTGGTTCGCAATCCCGGGCATCGCCAGAAAGCCCGACGAAAAGCCGAAGTCCGGTCTACGCGAGCGCCGCCCGGACCTCGGCGTCGTCGAGTGCATCATCCAGGGTGCGGGCGAGGCGCGACAACAAGAGGTCCATCTCGTCGGCCGTGCAGGTCAGCGCGGGGGCGAGGCCAATGGTGCCGTCGGCGAAGGCGCGGAAGATGAGGCCGTTGCGGTAGCCGGCCTCGAACAGGCGGCGCGGCAGCTCCGTGGCGGGGTCGAAGCGCGTCTTCGCGGCCTTGTCGCGCACGAGTTCCAATGCACCCAGGAGCCCGCGCGCGCGGG
Source organism: Pseudomonadota bacterium (assembly GCA_023391175.1). GTDB lineage: Bacteria > Pseudomonadota > Alphaproteobacteria > Rhizobiales > Xanthobacteraceae > Xanthobacter. Next base: position 3,621 of record JAEWBL010000303.1, on the reverse strand, counting down.
CATCTCCCACCAGGGGATGATCGCGCAGGGCTTCGAGCCCCGCGGCGAAGGCCGGTCCACGGGCCTCTCCATTGGCGAGGATGCCGCCCTCCGTATAGAGGCGCAGGACTTCCAGCCCCACCGCCGCGCTCACAGGGTGGCCGGAATAGGTGAAGCCGTGCCCGATGGGCGCCTCGGGCGGCAGCCCGTCGGCGATGGCCTGATAGATCCGGTTCGACATGAGCACCGCGCCCATGGGCACGTAGCCGGCCGTCAGGCCCTTGGCGACGGTCATCAGGTCCGGCGACATCGCTTCGGCGTGGCAGGCGAAGATCGGCCCCGTGCGGCCGAAGCCGGTGATGACCTCGTCGGCCACGAACAGGATGTCGAGGCGCGTGCAGGCCTCCCGCATGGCCTTGAGCCAGCCGGGCGGCGGCACGATCACCCCGCCCGAGCCCTGCACCGGCTCGCAGAAGAAGGCGGCCACGTTGTCGGCCCCGAGTTCGGCTACCTTCGCCTCCAATGCGGCGACGGAGGCGGCGATCACCGCCGCGGGGTCGGCGCCCACCGGGTTGCGGTAGGGGTAGGGCGAGGCGATCGTGTGCTGGCGCGGCGTCGGCACATCGAAATGGGCATGGAACGCCGGCAGGGCGGTGAGGCCCGCCCCGGTGGAGGAGGAGCCGTGATAGCCGCGCTCCAGCGAGATGAAGTGCTTCTTCGCCGGCCGTCCGGTGGAGTTGAAGTAATGCGTGATGTAGCGGACCGCGCTGTCCACGGCGTCCGATCCGCCGAGGGTAAAATAGACATGGTCCAGCCCCTCCGGCGCCAGTTCCGCGAGGCGCGCCGCAAGGCGGATGGAAGGTTCCGAGCCGAAGCCGAAATAGCCGGTGGCATAGGGCAGGCGGCGCATCTGCTCCGCCGCGACCTCCACGATGCTGTCCTGCCCGTAGCCGACATTCACGCACCACAGGCCGGCGAAGGCATCCAGCAGCTCATGCCCCGAGGCATCCCGCAGGAACATGCCGGACGCCGATTGAAGCACGGTGACGCCATGCTTCTCATGGCCACGGAGCGACATGACCGGATGGATGAGGTGATCGCGGTCGAGCACCTGGAGGGAATTCGCGGGCATCGCGTGGCGCTGCCGGGCGTCAGGCGAGGGCATCGGCGATCGCCTTTCCGCAGCTGAGCGTGTTGGCGGTCCCGCCGATGTCGGCCGTGCGCCCCGCAGGATCGGCCAGCACCCGCTCGATGGCCCGCTCTATGGCCGCGGCGGCGTCCATTTCCCCGAGATGCTCGAGTATCATGGCCGCCGACCAGATCTGGCCCACCGGATTGGCGATGCCCTTGCCGGCGATGTCGGGCGCCGAGCCGTGCACCGGCTCGAACAGCGAGGGGAAGGTCCGGTCGGGATTGATGTTGCCGGAGGGCGCAATGCCGATGGTGCCGGTGCAGGCGGGGCCGAGATCGGAGAGGATGTCGCCGAACAGGTTGGAAGCGACCACCACGTCGAAGCGGTCCGGGTGCAGCACGAACTGAGCGGTGAGGATGTCGATGTGGTACTTGTCGGTGCGCACCTCCGGAAAGGTCGCCGCCATCGCTTCCACCCGCTCGTCCCAATAGGGCATGGTGATCGCGATGCCGTTGGACTTGGTGGCCGAGGTCAGGTGCCGGTTCGGCCGCCGCATGGCCAGCTCGAACGCGAATTTCAGCACCCGGTCCACGCCGTGGCGCGACATGACGGTTTCCTGGATCACGAGCTCGCGGGACGTGCCGGGATACATGCGCCCACCGATGGAGGTGTATTCGCCCTCCGTGTTCTCGCGCACCACCCAGAAATCGATGTCACCCGGCTTGCGTCCGACGAGGGGGCAGGGCACGCCCGGCATCAGCCGCACCGGCCGCAGGTTCACATACTGGTCGAACTCTCGCCGGAACTGGAGCAGCGAGCCCCACAGCGAGACATGATCCGGCACCGTGTCCGGCCAGCCCACCGCGCCGAACAGGATGGCGTCCGAGGTGCCGACCCGCGCCTTCCAGTCCGCCGGCATCATTTCGCCGTGGCGGGCGTAGTAGTCGCAGCAGGCGAAGTCGTGCCAGGCGAGATCGAGGCTGAAGCCATAGAGCGCCGCCGCCTTCTCCAGCACGCGCACGCCCTCGGGCATCACTTCCTTGCCGATGCCGTCTCCCGGGATGACGGCGATGCGATAGTGTCTTGCGGCCATGGTCACGTTTCCTGCGATATGTGTGGGATTGGGGTCAGACGGCGGCCGTGAGGCGCAGCCCACCCATGTGGAAGGCCTTGGGTTCCAGATATTCGGCGATGCCGAGGTAGCCGCCCTCCCGGCCAAGCCCGGACTGCTTCACGCCGCCGAAGGGGGCCACCTCCATGGAAATGGCACCGGTGTTCAGCCCCACCATGCCGAATTCCAGCGCCTCGCCGACCCGCCAGGCGCGGTGCATGTCCTCGGTGAAGAAATAGGCGGCGAGCCCATAGGGCGTGCCGTTGGCGATGGCGATGGCCTCCGCCTCGGTCTCGAACCGGAACACCGGGGCGACGGGGCCGAAGGTCTCCTCATTGGCGAGCCGCATGTCGGTGGTGGCGCCGGTGAGGAGGAGCGGGGCGACGAAGTTGCCCTCCCCGCAGGACGCTTCGGCCTGCTGCGCCACGCGCGCGCCCTTGGCCAGCGCGTCGGCGACGTGCGCGTGCACCTTTTCGGCGGCAGCGCGGTTGATGAGCGGGCCGATGCCGACGCCGGGCTCTGTCCCCGGTCCGACCTTCTGCGCGGCGATGCGCGCGCCGAGGCGGGCGACGAAGGCATCGTGGATGCCCGCCTGCACGAGGATGCGGTTGGCGCACACGCAGGTCTGGCCGGCATTGCGGAACTTGGAGGCCATGGCCCCCTCCACCGCGAGGTCGAGGTCGGCATCGTCAAAGACGATAAAGGGCGCGTTGCCGCCCAGTTCCAGGCTGAGCTTCTTCAGCGTCCCCGCCGAGGCGCGCATGAGATGGGCGCCGACACGGGTCGAGCCGGTGAAGGAGATCTTGCGCACCACAGGGTTCGATGTGAGTTCATCACCGATGGCGGTCGGCAGGCCCGTCACCACGGAGATGACTCCGACGGGAATGCCCGCCCGCTCGGCGAGCTTCACCACAGCCAAAGCGGAAAATGGCGTCAGCTCCGACGGCTTGATGACCATGGTGCAGCCGGCGGCGAGGGCCGGCGCGCATTTGCGGGTGATCATCGCGATTGGGAAATTCCACGGCGTGATGGCGGCGGTGACGCCGACGGGCTCTTCCAGCATCAGGATGCGCCGGTCGGCCCCGGGCGCGGGGATGGTGCGGCCGTAGATGCGCCGCGCCTCCTCCGCGAACCACTTCACGAAGGAGGCGCCATAGCGCACTTCCCCTTCCGCCTCGGCGAGGGGCTTGCCCTGTTCGGCCGTCATGATCCGCGCGAGGTCCGCGCCGTTGGCGAGGATCAGGTCGTTCCAGCGCTCCAGCAGGCGCGCGCGCTCGGCGGCCGGCACGGCGCGCCACGAGCGGAATGCGATCTCGGCCGCCTCGATGGCCCGCCGCGTCTCGGTCGCGCCGCAGGCGGGAACGGTGCCCACGGTCCGGCCGGTGGCCGGATCCTCCAC